>NZ_JBVHLF010000023.1:71151-103185 GCF_055559155.1 Kitasatospora sp. NPDC024654 | reverse complement strand
TCCGAAGGGCCATGACCTTCATCTTCCGTGCAGCACCATTTCCAGAAGCTGCCCTACAATCAACTTCCTTTCCTGTTCAGGACGCAAGAGCTGCGGAAATGCCAAGAACGCGACCGTGCGGGCGTGTGCCCACGCGGTCGCGTTCTGGCTGGTCAGGACAGTTCTGCGGTGGTGATCCTGGGTGGCGGCTTGATGCCGCAGTCGCGGTAGATCGCGGCCTGCTCGCCGGCGAGCGGGGTGGTCTGGGTCAGCCGGCCGGCGTCGCCGGTGAGGGTGACCTCGTGGACGTGGCCGAGTTCGGTGCTGATCCGGTTCCAGGTCTGGCCGGTGCGGCGTTCGGCGACGCGGATCAGCAACAGTGCGAGCCAGCACAGCAGCACATGCGCGCGGATGCGGTGCTCGAGGCGGTGGAAGACCGGCCGCAGCTCCAGCACCGTCTTCAGGTCGGCGGGTTCGCCGTCGGCCCGGGCCTCCACCACCAGCAGGGGGGTGACGGTGGAGGAGTCCGGGGTGATGCCGAGTTCCTCGCGGACCTCACGGACCTCACGGACCAGGGTCTGCTCGATGGTCTCGCCGGGCTCGGTTTGCCGCCGGGCAGGTGGAAGCGTTCGCGGCCGTGGGTGCGGGCGGTCAGGAGCCGGCCCGCGTCCAGGTGGATCCAGGCCACCTTCCCGATCCCTTCCGGCACAGCGGGCTCAGGCGGTGGGGACGCCGGCCACGCGGCGCTCGCCGCCGTTGCGCTCCTGCCAGAACCGGTACACCTCGACGGCGTCCTCGCGGGGCTCGTGGCGCATGGGCAGCCGGCGGTCCTGCCAGGGCTTGGCGAACTCGTCGTAGAAGGTGTTCAGTTCGAAGTACTTGCGGTCGTCGACGTAGTGGGGCTCGTAGGCGTCGCGGGTGGTGAGGAAGACGACCTCGTCCGGGGAGCAGTAGTACAGCGAGCCCAGGCACATCGGGCAGGGGTGGGCGAGAACGTAGATGGTGGTGCCGGTCAGGTGCTCGGTGCCCAGCTTCGTGCAGGCCTCGCGGATGGCGAGGATCTCCGCGTGGGCGGTGGGGTCGCCGGTCTGGGCGACCCTGTTGGGGCTCTCGGCGAGGATCTCGCCGTCCTTGACGATGACGGTCGCGAACGGTCGGCCGCCCTCGGCGACGTTCTGGCGGGCGATGTCGATGGTGCGCTGGACGAAGTCCATGGAGGTTCTCCGGGGGTGGAAGGGGGATGCGGGGCCGCCTCGCGGGGCGGCGTGCGGGCCCGGGCGCCGTGGGGCGGGGCGGGCCGGCCGGAAGGGTGGTCCGGCCCGCCCCGTTGCTGCCCGCTGTGTGCGGGGCCCTGGTGTCGGGTCAGAAGGGCTTGGTCGGCAGGTACTTGCCGTCCAGGGTGATGACGGCGCGCTCGCCGCCCTCGGGGTCGGCGACCTTCTTCACGTCGAGCTTGAAGTTGATCGCGGAGATGATGCCGTCGCCGAACTCCTCGTGGACCAGGGCCTTGAGGGTGGTGCCGTAGACCTGGAGCATCTCGTAGAAGCGGTAGATGGTCGGGTCGGTCGGGATGCCGCCGGGGATCGAGCCGCGGGTCGGGATGGTCTGCAGCAGCATCGCCGCGTCCTCGTCCAGGCCCAGCAGCTCGGCGACCGCCTTGGCGGACTTGTCCGGCAGCGGGTGCTGGCCGAGTACCGCGGCGGTGGTGAAGGCCACCGACAGGCCGGAGACGTCGGCGATCTGCCGCCAGGAGAGGTTCTTGCGGGTCTTGGCCTCGACCGCGGCAACGGCCAGGGCTTCGCGGGCGGTGGAGTCGAACTGAGCGTGCACCATGATCGGTACGTCCTCTTTCTCTTGGTTTCTCTTGGGTGGACCACTTCACGGGGAGGAGGAGTGAAGTGGCAAGCGGGTGGGTGGACGGGGTTCCCGGCACGCTGTCGCGGACGGGGAACCGGATCCGGTAGGTGGGTCAGGCCGCGAGCGCGGGGCCTGCGGTGGGCAGTTCCTCGACGCCGCCGGTGACGATGTCGAAGACCCAGCCGTGCAGGGTGACCTTCCGCTGCGCCAGGGCGCGGGCGACCGAGGGGTGAGTGGCCAGGTTCGCCAGCTGCGCGTACACGTTCTGCCGCACCAGGGCGGAAACGTCACCGGCGGCGGTGGTGCGGGCCTGGGAGGCGTCCGCGTGCCGCAGCCAGGCGGCGACGGCCGGGGCACCGCCGAGGTCGTGGTCCTGGGCGAGTGCGGTCATCGCGCCGCACGCGGAGTGGCCGCAGACGATGATGTCCTTCACGCCCAGTGCGGCGACGGCGTACTCGATGCTCGCCGCCACCCCGTCGGCTTCGGGGCGGTAGGCGGGCACCAGGTTGCCCGCGGTGCGGATGACGAACAGGTCGCCCGGCTCGGCACCCGTGATCAGCTCGGGCACGACGCGGGCGTCGGAGCAGCCGATGAACAGCGTGTGCGGCGTGTGGTTCGTGGCCAGGTGGGCGAAGAGCTCCGCCTTGGCCGGGAAGACGTCCCGCTGGAAACGGGCGACGCCCTCGGTGAGGTCCTGCATGGTCACTTCCTTCGGTGGCGACCGGCCCCTCCGGGCTGGTGGGATCCACCATGCATGACCTGTGCGTATAGTGTCCAAGAGTCGCTAACCATGGAACCCATTGGTCATATCTATAGTCTCTTCCATGGCCGCTCTCGAACTGCGTCACCTGCGCTACCTGCTCGCCGTCGCCGAACACGGCAACTTCACCCGCGCCGCCGAGGACCTGCACATCTCCCAGCCCACGCTCTCCCAGCAGATCAAGCAGCTGGAGCGAACCCTGGGCGTGCAACTGCTGGACCGCACCGGCCGCGCGGTACGGCTCACCGACGCCGGCGCCGTCTACACCGACCACGCCCGGCGCGCACTGCGCGACCTGGCCGCCGCCGAACGCGCCGTCCACGACGTCCAGGACCTCTCCCGCGGCCACCTGCGCCTGGGCATCACCCCCACCTTCACCGCCTACCTCATCGGCCCGCTCACCGCCGAACTCCACACCCGCCACCCCGGCATCAGCCTCACCCTGGCGGAGACGACCCAGGACCGCATCGAAGCCGCCCTGCTCGCCGACGACCTCGACCTCGGCATCGCCTTCACCGGCCCCCACCCGCCCGGCATCACCGCCACCCCGCTGTTCACCGAGACCCTCAGCCTCGTCACCAGCACCCCGCACGCCCCCACGACACCGGCCCCGCTACCCGTCCACGCCCTGATGGGCGAACAACTGGCGCTGCTCAGCGGCGACTTCGCCACCCGCAGCCACATCGACGGCTACTTCGCCGACCACCGCATCGCACCCCGCATCACGGTCGAGGCCAACTCCATCCAGGCCCTCACCGAAATCGTCCGACGCACCCCTCTGGCCACCGTCCTGCCCGACGCCATCACCCACGACCACCCCCACCTCACCCCCGTCCCCCTCGACCCGCCCCTGCCCACCCGCACCGTCACCCTCCTGCACCGGCAAGGCGCCTACCACAGCGCCGCCACCCGCGCCTTCACCGAGCTCACCCACGACCTCGTCCAAACCCGCGGCTACACCCCACCGCCAAGCCAACCCCCGAAGTAGCCAGGGGCGCACGCGGGTTGGTGCGAGCCGCGGGCGGCCTCGGTGCACGGTCCGGCGCGGCCACCGGGACGCGGGGTGGGATCGGCGCGTCACCCGCCACCCCGCGCGTCCTTGGCCAGCCCGAACGAACTGCGGTCACCGTGACCCGGCTTGAGGCTGGAGAGCGCTGAAACACCTGCGGGGGGCCGCCGCGGCGGCCGGCCCGGCGCCGGCAGACGGACCTCGCCGCCGGCACCCCGCCCGCCCGGATGGCGGCGACGGCGGGTGGGCGCCCGCAGTGTGCGGGGTCCCCCGCCGTGGGCCAGGCTGGGAGACGCGGCGCGCCGGCGGGCACATTCCCGTTCGGACCGGCCGCCGGGGGCGGTGCGGCCCCGCGCACTCGTGGATTGCCCATGGATTGCCGGTGGGGCGATGAGATCCTTGGTATTCAGAGGACCAGGCGAAGTGGGCGTCGTGGAGAAACCGATCCCCCGGCCCGGACCCAACGACGCCGTGGTGCTCACGACCGCGGCCATGGTGTGCACTTCCGATGTCCACACGGTGAGGGGCGCGATCCCGGTCCGCTCCGGCGTCACCCTGGGACACGAGGCCGTGGGAACGGTCCATGCGCTCGGATCGGCCGTCGAGGGGATCCGCGTCGGCGAGCGCGTCGCGGCGAGTGGGGTCACCCCCTGCTTCCAGTGCGAGTTCTGTCAGCGCGGGCTCTCCTCGCGGTGCGGCGGCAGGATGATGGGGGGCGCCAAGTTCACCGTCCGGGTGGAGGGGAGCCTGGCCCAGTACTTCCTCGTCAACAACGCGCAGGCGAACCTCGCCCCGATTCCCGATGCCCTCTCCGACCATCAGGCGCTGTACGCGACGGACATGCTGTCGACCGGGTTCGTGGCGGCCGAACACGCGGAACTCGACTTCGGCCACACCGTCGCGATCTTCGCGCAGGGAGCCGTGGGTCTTTCGGCCACCATCGGGTGCGGGCTGCGCGGTGCCGGCCTCATCATCGCCGTCGAGTCACTGCCCGAACGCGCGGAGCTGGCGCGTCACTTCGGTGCCGACGTGGTCGTCGACCACACGCGGTGCGATCCGGTGGCGCGGATCCTGGAACTGACGGACGGCCAGGGCGTCGATGCCGCGATAGAGGCGCTGGGAACGCCCGCGACCTGGGAAGCGACGTTGCGCGTCACCAAACCCGGCGGGCGCATCTCCAACGTCGGCTACCACGGCGAGGTGTCCGAACCGCTGACCATCCTCCTGGAGGCGTTCGGATACGGCATGTCCGACAAGCAGGTCTACGGCGGGCTCAACCGGGGAGGCCGGGAGCGGCTGCGCCGCATCTTCCGGCTGGTGGAGAACGGCAGGGTCGACCCCACCCGGATGACCACGCACGAGTTCGGCTTCGACGAGATCGAACGGGCGTTTTCGATGATGGCGGAACGGGCCGACGGGATCATCAAGCCGCTGATCCACTTCGGCTGAGGCGCGAGTTCCTCGGCCTGCTCAAGGCCCTGCGGACCCGCCGGCCCCGGGGGAGCCGGCCCCGCAACTGAGGTTGTCTTGAGGGGGTGACAAGTGGTGATCCTTTCGCTACTCCATGGATATGAGGTACGCGGATGGCGGCGGATTGACCGCTGCGGGGCGAGCGAAGCGGGAGCGGGTGCGTTTCGAGGCCGTGGAGTTGTTCGAGTTGGGGGTGCAGCCGCCGGAGGTCGCGCGGCGTCTGCGGGTGTCAAGGAAGTCTGCCTATGCCTGGTATGCCAGGTGGCGGGACGGCGGGGTCGAAGCCCTGGTCTCCAAGGGATCGGGCCCGCGGTGCCGGCTGGACGCGGAACAACTGGCGCGGCTTGAGGTCGAGTTGGAGCGAGGGCCGGCGGTGCACGGCTGGACGGAGGACCAGCGCTGGACCCTGGCGCGGATCGTGGTGCTCGTCCGCCGGCTGTTCAAGGTCTCCTACAGTCTGAAGGGCATGTCGCTGGTGTTGCACCGGATCGGCTGGAGTGTGCAGGTTCCGGTGCACCGGGCGGTGGAGCGCGACGAGGCGGCGGTGGCCGCCTGGCGGGAAGGGACCTGGCCTGAGGTGGGAAAACGGCACGGGACCAGGGCGCGTGGGTGGTCTTCGAGGACGAGGCCGGTCAGTCACTGAGGCCGCCGAAGGCGCGCACCTGGTCCCGCAAAGGTGTCACTCCCGTCGTGAAGGTCACCGGGAAGGGCTCGGGACGTGTCTCGCTCGCCGGGCTCGTGTGCACTCGACCGGGCCGGCCCTCCCGGTTGATCTACCGGATGCTGGTCCACCACGGCCGCAAGGGCGAGAAGAAGGGCTTTCGCGAGAGGGACCTCGCCCGTCTGCTGGACGCTGCACACCAGCAACTCGGCAGCCCGATCGTGCTGGTGTGGGACAACGCCACCGCCCACACCGACCACGCGATGCGCGAGCTCATCGCGGCCCGGTCCTGGCTGACCGTCTTCCGCCTCCCCGTGTACGCCCCAGACCTGAACCCCGCCGAAGGTGTGTGGGCGCACCTGAAGAAGAGCCTGGCCAACCTCGCACCCCACTCCACCGACCAGCTCGCCGCCGCCATACCGCTTCAACGCCTTCCACCTGGCGGGCGTCGACGTCCCGGAGGGCATGCTGCTCGGGCGTCAGGGTGATGGCTGGAAGCAGGTCACCGGCGAGCTGGCCTTCGAACGCAGCGGCCCGGAACGCTACCTCTCCACCTTCCCGCTGCTGGTCTCCCTGCTCCGTGAACTCGAGCAGCGCGCCGCGACGGCGGAACAACTGGCCCAGCTCGGCATCCTGACGGCCCGGCTGCACAGCGTCCGCCGGCTCTCCCTCGGCGTGGCCGCCGCACTGGACGCCGCAGCCTCGCCCGACACCCAGGCCGCCCTGGTCAAGGACCTCGGCACCCGCCTGGAGGGCACGCTGATCGACACCGTCCGCGGCGTCCTGCCGACGCCGGCCGACCCGCACGCCACCCCCGGCAGCCACTCCGAACTGCTCGCCTTCGCCCTGCTGCACAGCCCTGGCTACACCCTGCGCGGCGGCACCAACGAAATCCTTCGCGGCATCATCACTCGCGGTCTGGAGCAGCACTCTTGAACACCCACACCATCGTCACCGACAGCCCCGTCATCTCCGCCGCCGACTACGACACCGCGGCCTTCTTCGCCGACCCGGACGCCATCGCCGTCGTCACCAACACCACCGCCCCGGACGCCGTGGCCCTCCCGTCCCCCGACGCCGACACCGCCGAACTCCTGGCCGCCGCCCAGGAGGCCGGACGCCGCGCCGTCCCCGCCCCGTTCGCCGAAACCGCCCTGGTCGCTCGCCCGCTGCTGCGCCGCGCCGGCCTCGCCGTCCCGGACGGTCCGCTCAGCTACGCCATCGCGCCCGAGCTGACGATCCGCCACGCCCATCCGGCCGCCTCCGCCGTCGGCTCGGGCGGCAGCGTGGGCGAGGATGACACCCTGCTGGTCACCGGCACCCTGCGGCGCATCCCCTGGGCCCGCGATGCCACCCGCGTGATCGTGCTGGCCACCGCCCCCTGCGGTCCCGTCCTCTTCACCCTCGCCCCGGGCCGGGCCGTCCTCACCCCCGGCGGCAACCTCGCCGAGGAACCCCGTGACGACCTGCACCTGGCCGCTCTCGAGATCCCCGCCGCGCAGGTCCGCCGGATCCCTCGGGAACTGTTCGAGGAGGCCGAACTCCGCGCGGCCCTGGCCCGGGCGGCCCTGATCGCCGGCGCCGCCGAACGCTGTGTCGAACTGACCGTCGCCCACACCGGCGCCCGCACCCAGTTCGGCCGCCCGCTCAGCCGCTTCCAGGCCGTCAAGCAGGAGGAGGCCCGGCTGATCGAGGAGAGCGCCCTGGTCCGCGCCGCCGTCCAGGCCGCCGCCGCGCCGCTGGACACCGGCGGCCCCGCCGCCCGGTTCAGCGTCTCCGCCGCCAAGACCCAGGCATCCGCCTCGGCTGCCGAGATCGCCCGGATCGCCCACCAGCTGCACGGCGCCATCGGCATCACCAAACTCAGCCCGCTCCACCTGGCCACCACCCGCCTGTGGTCCTGGCGGGACGAGGACGGCGACGAGACCACCTGGGCAGCCCGCCTGGCCCGGTCCGTCACCGCCGCCGCCCTGTGGCCAGCCCTGACCACCACGCCCTGACCCCGCGCCGCCGACCGGACCACGCCGTGCGGTCGGGGCGGGATCGCGGTCGAGGTGTCGCGCTCGGCTCAGCCGCGAGGCTGAGGGGAATCCCCTCCCTTCAGGGAGGGGGAGGAAGTCAACTGGTCGGTGACCCTCCCGTGCGGCACCTGCGACCGCTGCACGGCCGGCATCACCACCAAGGGCCACACCGTACGCAAGGCCGGCCACGAGTCCCGGAACTCCCCCTGGGGACTGTCCGGCGGCTACGCCCGGCACGTGCTGCTCCCCGCCGGCATGCCGATCGCCGCCGTCGACGACGCCCTGCCGGACGCCCTCGCCGCACCCGCCGCCCTCGCCCCGGAGGCGGTGGTCCGCCGCCACCTGTCCGTGGTCGGTGTGCACAACTACGAACCACGCCACCTGACCGCGGCACTGGACTTCCTGGCCCGGACCCGCGACCGGTTCCCCTGGCAGGACCTGGTGGCCGACCCCGTACCGCTGGAGCAGATCGGCGACCTGCCGCTCGCACCTCCCGGGACGAAGCCGCGGTACTCGATCGCCCCGCGCTGAGCGCCGCCGGCGCTCGCCACCGTCCACCGGACCTGACGCCCCGAGCTGGTGTCCGGCGGCCCAGGTCGCGGGTGACGGGTGGCAGTTCCACGCCGCCGGACCTGACTCTCGTCGTCCGTGGGAGTCGGGTTTCCGGCGGCGTTGACGGGCCGGGGGCACCCCTCTGGCGTCCCGTGCCCGGGGCGGGGGCACCTACCGGCGGATCACCGCCGGGAACGGTGGTTCGGCGTCCGCCCGATCTGAAAGCAGCGCGACCCCTGGCGGACGCGACGTCACCGAGCCGGGGCGACCGGCGCCTTGTCCAGTTCCTTGATGAGTTGCCGGTAGGTCGCGAAGGCCGGCTTGGGGGTGTAGTCGTCGCGCAGCAGGCCGAAGTGGTGGAAGAGCCCTTCGGCGTTGCTGTCGGCGTCCCGCAGGGCGAAGAGCGAGTAGCCGTCGATGTTCAGGTCGGTGGCGAGGGCGGCGACGGTCCGGATGACGGTGTCGAGGGCGGCGGCCTGTCGCTGCTCGGTGCGGCCGGGGCCGGTCGGCCAGCCGTTCTCGCAGATGCGGATCGGGACGGTGCCGGGGATGCCGGCCTGCGGCAGGCTGGTGCGGCGGAACGCCGTGAGGACCCCGGTGACGGCGCCCGCCAACTGGTCGGCCGCGATGGGCCGGAACACGTCCGGGAAGAAGTCCAGGCCGACGTAGTCCAGGCTCTGCCGGAAGCGCGCGTCGGCCAGGGCGCCGAGTTCGGACCAGAAGGTGTCGGCCGGGTCGAAGGTCGGCACGGCGTTGAAGCCGACCGCCACACGGTGGCCGAGGGATCGGGCCTCCTGCTTGGCGGCGACGACACCCTGGACGAGTGCGTTCAGGACGTTGGGGATGCTGCCGTCGACGACGGGGAGGTTGAGGTTGGGCTCCTCGCAGATCTGGACGGATGCCAGCTCGGATCCACCGGTCCGGACGACCTCGCGGACGAACTCCGGCCAGCCGTCCAGCTCGCCGGACGGCTCGCGGAACTGCAGCACGAGGTCCAGGGTGCGCCCGCGCCGGAGGTGGGCGTGCGGGTCGGCGGGCGCGGGCGGCGGCGGTGTCACGGTGGCGGCGAACGAGCGGTAGGCGCGCACCGCCAACGTGGCCGCGTCGCCCTGGAGTTCGTCGAGGGCGTCGATGACGCGGTTCGGCTCGTCCGGTCGGACCGGATGGATGATGCCCTGGTCGTCGCCCAGGAGGCCGCCGGGATAGATGCCGAAGGTCATGGTCATGCTGGCCCCACCCCAAATCTTGGTGTCACACCAAATTTGTGGCGACACTATCATGTGCGACATGGGCCTTCGAGAGATCAAGAAGCGGCAGACCCGCACGGCGATCGCCGACGCGGCCCTGCCGCTCTTCCTGGAGCACGGCTTCGACCAGATCACGGTCGCCGAGGTGGCACGGCACGCGGGCGTGTCCACCAACACCGTGTTCAACTACTTCCCCGCCAAGGAAGACCTGTTCTTCGACCGCCAGGCCGAGGTCGAGAACCACCTCGCCACCCTGGTGCGCGACCGACCCCCCGGCACCTGCCCCGTCGAGGCCGTCCGCGACGACCTGCTCTCCGCCCTACGGCAGGACCACCCCATGCTCGGGCTCCGGCCCGGAGCGCCCGCGTTCTGGCAGGTCATCCAGGACAGCCCGGCCCTGCGCGCCCGCGAACGCGAGATCGGCGAACACATCGAGGCCGCTCTGGCGACCGCTCTGACCGAGCATCCGCCGAACGCGGCGGACACCACCGGCCAGGCCGGCCACGCGTTGCCCGTGCTCCTCGCGGGCGCCATCGCCGGAACGCACCGCGCCGCCCTGCGCGAGCTCCGACGACGCATCATGTCCGGCGAACCGCCCGCGCGCGCCCGCGACGCCGTCGCCTCGGCGGCCCTCCAGACGTTCGACCTGCTCTGCTCCGGACTTCACACAGGCGGCGAACGGACGTCGCAGGAGCCACGGCTCCCCCGGTGAGAGCGCCCGGAACGAAGTCCCGCTGACACAGGCGCTGTTCGAAACCCGGGTTCCGGCCCACCTTCGGTGCTGGCTCGTCGGCGCTCGTTCCGTCTCGGCCAAGGCCGACGGGACCAGAGGGAAGGACCGCCGGGCCGGCTGGGGCTGGCATGCGGTCAGCGTGGGGCGGAGCCGGCCGGCTCCAGATTCCCCAACACCCGTGAGCAGTCCCAGGACACCGGCAACACCCCCGGGGCCACACCATCCGGTCCCCGGACCACCCCACGCCTCGACCAGCGACCCCTGGAACGTCATCGGGGTTCCGTCCCAGGGGCGGCCCAGGGTTGTTCCCGATACCCCCGGGCCACCCGCCTCGCAAAGATGTTCCTGACGGACCGCCAGTTGCCGAACCACCAGCCGGAGTCACAGATGAACACCCTCGCCCGCCGCATCGCCACCCTGAGCCTGGCCTGCTCCGCCCTGATCGCCACCACCGCTGCGGGCGGGACGACGGCCTTCGCGGCCGCGCCCAGATCCTCGGGCGGCGGAACACCAGCGTCCGCTCCCGGGTTCCCGGCGCTGGACCCGGCCGCACTGCAGGCGGCCATCGACATCCGTCCCAGCGACCAGGCAGCCGGCGCCATCGCGCGGGTCGCCGAGCCGGGGCAGCTGTGGCGCGGCTCCTCCGGCGACACCGTGACCGGCCGGAAGGTCGCGGACAACGCGCACTTCCACATCGGCAGCATCTCGAAGACGTTCGAGAGCGTGGTGATCCTCCAGCTGGCGGCGGAGGGACGGATCGATCTGGACCAGAGCGTGCAGTCCTACCTGCCCGGCCTGATCCCGGCCAGCTTCGCCCCGATCACCGTTCGCGAGCTGCTCGACATGACCAGCGGCCTGCCGGACGTCTTCGAGGGCGGGCCGGTACTGACCGCGGACCAGCAGATCGCCGAACACCTCCAGTACCGCACCTTCGACGACGAGATCGAGGGAACCCTGCGCCCCACCGGCCGCCCCTGGCCGACCGCGCACTTCGCGCCCGGCACGGAGCAGCAGTACAACTCCCTCGGCTTCCGGATCGGCGGTGCGCTGATCGAGCACATCACCGGCAGGTCCTACAAGGCCGAGGTGACCAGCCGGATCCTGGAGCCGCTGCACCTGAACCAGACCTCGGTGCCCGAGGACGACCCGACCATGCCCAAGCCCTACCTGCACGGCTACCTGGTCAACAGCCAGGGCCAGCCCGTGGACGTCAGCGAGCAGGGCGGCGACCCGTCCAACATGATCTCCACCCCCGCCGACCTGGACCACTTCATCAGCGCGCTGTTCAAGGGCGAACTGCTGCCGCCCGCCCAGCTGAACGAGATGTTCACGCTGCCCACGGGACCCGACGGAAAGGTCGTCCCGTACGCGGACGACTCCGACTGCCTCAACGGCGGCAAGCCCGGCCCGGCCTGCTTCGGTGCCGGACTGATGGCCGTCCCGCTCCCCAACGGCCAGACGCTGTGGGGCAAGACGGGACACGACTTCGGCTACGCGAACGGGATGTTCGCCACCCGGGACCTCTCGGTGCGAGCGGTGTTCTCGGTCTCCACCACGGCGGCCAACAACGGCGCCCCCACCGCCTTGTCGAACCGGCTGCTGGAGGCGGTGCTGGCGCCGCAGGCCAACGGGAACCCCGAGAGTCGGAGTTAGCCGGCCAAGCGCCCGCGGGCGCGGCCGGCGCGCCTTGCCCGAAGTCCAGCCACGCTGACTCCGCGGCGTGGCTGGCGGGGCGTGTACGGCGTCCACGCCCCGCCGCACCGACCGGGCCGACGCCAACAGCAGCGCAGGTCTGCGCGGCGCCGAAGGGCTCGGGATGTCAGCGGCCATCCGGATCTCGGCCGCTGACATGCGTAGCGGGTGCAGCTGTCACTCCGATGCCGCGCCGATTTCACCCGATTGCGCCGAAGGGCGGGCGCGGTGGCGGCAGCGCGTGAACGCTGATGCGTGCGGTAACCCTCAAGGGAATGCGGGGACAGCATGATGACATCTGCGGCCCATGGCATCCGACGCCGTGCCCGGCGTCTCCACCTTGCCGCGGCGATGTGCGCCGCGGCCGCGTTGTGCTCGGCTCCGGGAGCACCGGCTGTCGCGGCCAGCGGCGCGGGCGGCGGGAAGCCGACCATCGTGCTGGTGCACGGTGCCTTCGCCGACGGATCCAGCTGGAACGGGGTGATCGAACGGCTCGAACGCCGCGGCTACCCGGTCATGGCCCCGGCCAACCCACTGCGAGGGCTGTACGGCGACTCCGCGTACATCGCCTCCGTGCTCAGGAGCGTCAAGGGGCCCGTGGTGCTGGCCGGCCACTCGTACGGCGGCGCCGTGATCAGCACGGCCGCAGCCGGCAATCCCCAGGTCAAGTCCCTGGTGTACATCTCGGCGCTGATGCCCGACGTGGGTGAGAGCGGCATGTCGTTGTCCGCCCGGTTCCCCAGTGCCCTGGGCACCGCCACCAGGTCCGTGCCGTACCAGGCGGGCGGCGGTGTCACCGGGACCGACCTGTACCTCGAGCACGACAAGGTGTACCCGGTCTTCGCCGCCTGCCTGCCAGCCAACGAGGCGAACCTGCTGGCCGTCACCCAGCGGCCCGCGGCCACCACCGCCTTCTCGGAGAAGGCCAAGGTCGCGGCGTGGAAGTACATCCCGTCCTGGGCGCTTGTCGGCCGACAGGACATGACCATCAACCCGGAGCAGGAACGCTTCGAGGCCAAGCGCGCCCACTCCCACACCGTGGAGATCGACACCTGCCACGTGTCCCCGATCGCCCGTCCCGACGCCGTCGCCGACCTGATCCTCCAGGCGGCCACCGCCACCGCGACGACCGGGAGCACACTGCCGCGCCGCGGGTGAGCACGTGGCCGGTGGAGCGGTGGCATCGGGCCTGCGCGAACGCGGCGGGACCGGGCGCTGTCGAAGGGAGCACCACCGTCGGGCTATGCCTCGAGCGGGGGCGCGAGCAGCATCGGCCAGTCCTCACAGGTGGCGAGCAGCTCGTCCAGTGGAACGTCCGGGCCCGCGGTGAAGACGGCGGTCCCTTCGGACAGTCGTACGGACGGCTCCGGGCCGGCCGCTGTCTGCGCGCGCAGGACCACCACGGCCTCCGGGTCGACGGCCGACCGACCAGGGAAGTCGGCGGGGTCCACGCCGATCGCGCGCAACGCGGCCGGGTGGACGGCGACGTCGACCACCAGCCGGGCGCCGTCGCGTGCGTGCTCGGCCCAACCGTCGGTCGGCAACAGGCAGGCCCACCCGTTGACCTCGTGGCAGTGGGTGCCGAGCCGGGCCACGGCACGCTCCCCGGGCGTTCCCTCGGGATCGACAACGAGGACGGCGACGGGCAGATCCGGTTCATCGGGGTCGACGCCAGGGTGAACGTACAGCCGGCTCACAGGAGAACCTCCTCGTGCCAGTCGAACTCTGCTGGGACTGGCGAAACTTCACCGCGACCGGACAGCAGGGAGCTGTCCTGCGAGGAGTGTGCCCGACGAGCAGGCCGTGGACCCACGCGACGGCATACGGCATGCGGCGGGAAGGTACAGCAGGCAGCCTGCCGCCCGAGGGGGCGGCCCACGCAGGACTCGGGCCGGCGGTCATGAGTGCCTCTCAGGAAAATCTCATCCAGACGCAACCGGCCTGGCCTTTCCCGCCGTCCTCACCTCCGAGTACGCACCGTCGGGCGGGCAGAGGTGACCCGTCGGCTGTCCTGACGATCCGGGGGGGATCCATGCGCTCGCGCTTACTGTTGACGGTTTCCGTATCCGCGCTGCTGGCCGGGCTCAGCCTGACGGCCTGCGGTTCCAGCTCCACGGCCGGCCCTCCGAAGGCCGGTGGGGCCGCGCCGGTGCCCGCCGCACCGATCGCGGGTCAATCCGCCGCACCGGCCGTGGCCACGGCTCCGGTCTCCGCCACGACCATGGCGTCGACGGGCTCCGGCGACCCGCAGGCCGCCCACTGCCGTACGCAGAACCTGAGGTGGACGCTCACCCTCCTCGCCGACGCGAGCAGCAGCACGAAGGACCCGGCGAACGCCGAACTCGTCGCCGCCAACCCGGGCTCCGACAGCTGCACCCTGGCCGGCTACCCGAAGCTCGAGTTCCGCGTGGGCAAGGGGCCGCAGGCCCTCGGGGTCGGGAAGGGCAGCCCTGCCCCGGTGACGCTGGGCGCGGGCAAGAAGGCGGTGATCGCCCTGCGCTACTCCGAGTTGAACGGCAAGGGTCCGGACAGCGGCAACTGCGTTTCCGTTACTGCCAGTTCCGCCGGCGTGGCCGCGCCGGGTGACAGCGCCGAAGCCCGGGTCCCGGTGGTGGACCAGAACGGCAAGCCGGCCGAGATCTCCATCTGCGGCGACGAGGTCCGCATGAGCCCGCCGGTCGCCCGGTAGCGACCGTCCGCGGCCACTCCACCGCCGCCGGGCGCGCGCTTCCGCCGCACGTGCGCTCCCCCGGCCGTACCCGTCCGGCGGCCACAGCGCGCGTTCCTGACACCGGTGCGCACCCAGTCCTGGGGGGAGATGGCCCAGCACCGGCCACTGGTGGTGTTGACCGACCACTCCGGCATCCCCTACGGCTGGAACGACCAGCAGCCCGCCCGCATCGGCGTCATGCCCCGCGGAAGCGACGGTGCCCAGCACGTCCGCTGGTTCTCCATCGAACCGGGCAACCTGCTGCACGTCGCCAACTCCTACGAGGACGGCCAGGGCCGCATCGTCCTGGAAGGCCCCACCGTGGACCGGGAGGGATTCCACCTCTCCTGGAACTGGTGGGTCGGCGCCCCCGGACGTGGCGCCGAGCCTGCTCGCGCTGTGCGAGGCGAACATCCCCTTCGAGCTCACCCGGGAGCTGGAAACGGTCGGCGCCTTCGACTTCGACGGCAAGCTGCGCACCGCGATGACCGCGCACCCCAAGGAAGACCCGGTGATGGGGGAGCTCCACTTCTTCGGCTCCTCGCCCTTCCCGCCCTACCTCGTGTACTACGTCGCCGACGCCAAGGGCCAGATCGTCCACAGCGCCGAGATCCCGGGAGCGGGCGCGTCGCCCGCTCCTACACCCGCCGTTGGGTGGTCGACACGACGGCCGGCAGCGTCGACGAGCAGATCATCGACGACCTGCCGGTGGAATTCCCGGCCTCAACGAGCAGTACCTGGGCGCCGAGAACCGCTACCCCTACGCCATCTCCTTCCCCGACGAGAAGGGCTCGTCCCGGCCGTGCCCCCACCCAGCGCCGCGAGCTTGTCGAGGACGGGCGCGACCTCGGCGAGCTCGGCGACGATGGCCCGGGCCTTCTCCGTGCCGATCCCATCGACGCCGGCCAGTGTCTCGGCGTCGGCCGCGCGGATGGCGGCCATGCTGCCGAAGTGCGCGGCGATCCGGCGCGACATGGTGCGGCCGGTGCCCCGGATCCCGGGGGCGCAGAACACCCGGTTCAGCGGCTGCGCGCGGGCGGTCCCGATCGCGGCGAGGAGGTTGTCGGCGCTGGTCTCACCCATGCGCTTTCAGGGTGAGCAGCTGCTCCCGGGTGAGGGTGAACAGGTCGGCGACGTCGGCGACGAGGCCCGCTTCGACCAGCTGGACGGCCCGGGTGCCGCCGAGTCCCTCGATGTCGAGCTGGTCACGGCCCGCCGCGTAGAGGATCGAGGCGACGGCCTGGCAGTCGCGGCCGCGCACGCAGCGCCAGCGCTGTTCGGCGCGGTCGATGGCGTCGCCGCAGCGCGGGCAGGCCTCGGGGAAGACGATCGGCTCCTCGGCACCGGTGCGCTCGTCGACCACCGGCGCTTCCACGCGCGGGATCACGTCTCCGGCGCGGTAGACGAAGACCCTGTCGCCGATCATCAGGCCGCGCCGGGTGATGTCCGCCGGGTTGTGGAGCGTCGCGAACGTGACGGTGACGCCGTCGATCACCACTGGTTCCAGGACGGCGCGCGGGGCGATGATCCCGGTGCGTCCGACGTTCCACTCGACGTCGAGCAGCCGACTGACCTGGTGCTGGGCGGCCAGCTTGCGGGCGACGGCCCAACGGGGCGCGCGGGACCCGGAACCGGCCTCCTCCTGGTCGGCGGCGGAGTCGGCCTTGATGACGATGCCGTCGATACCGAACGGCAGCGCCGCGCGCAGGGCGGCGATCTCGGCGACCCGCTGCTCGACCTCCTCGATGACGGCGCGGCGCACCGGCCGCGCCGCCGTGGTGGCGGCGGTGTTGGCGCCGAGGGCGGCGAGGCGCTCCAGGAGGCGGGTGTGGGTGATGCCGTCGTCGAGCCCCACGGCGCCGTAGGCGAAGAAGGTCAGCTCCATGCGGTAGGGGCGGTCCTTGGCCCCCAGGGTGCCGGCAGCATCGTTGCGCGGGTTGGCGAACGGGGTGGCACCGTGGTCGGCGCGCACCCGGTTGGCGGAGTCGAACTGCTCCTGGGTGAGCAGGACCTCGCCGCGCAGCTCGACGTCGAGGGGCTCAGCCAGTTCCGCGGGCAGGCCGAGGACCGCGTCGGCGGCGTGGGTGATGTCCTCCCCGGCGAGGCCGTCGCCCCGGGTGATCACCTGGTGCAGGCGCCCCGCCCGGTGACGGGCCGCGACGGCCAGGCCGTCCAGCTTCGGCTCCACGCACCAGCCGGCGACCGGCCGTCCCAGCCTCCGCTCCAGCCCGGCGGCCCAGTCGGCCAGTTCCTCGGCCGAGAACACGTTGTCCAGGGACAGCATCGGCGCACTGTGCGGGACGTCGCCGCCAACCGCGCCGCCGGCGACCTTGCCGGTCGGGGAGTCGGGCAGCACCCGGTCCGGGTGCTCACGCTCGTAGACCTCGATCGCCCGCACCAGGGCGTCGTACTCGTCGTCACCGAGCGGGGTGGAGCCGTCGGCGTGGTACGCGGCGCAGGCCCGCACGGCGGTGGCACGGCTTCGGCGTAGGCGGACGGGGAGAGCAGCGGAGCGGCTTCGTCGATCATGCCGCGCATCATCCCCACCAGTACTGACAGTGCTGGGCATCCAAGGGCGCAACCGCCCCACGGTCACCGGCCCGGTGCCGGTGAGCGTCCGGGGTCCGGCGGGCGGGCGCGGCGGTGCGCGGTCGGCCGGGCCCCGGGGCGGGGCGGTAGCGGGTTCGAGCGGATGAACGGCGCGCCGGTCAGGTCGCGTCTTGCTGGGCGATCCCGGTGTTAGGAAACGCCCATAGTGTCTTCAGACTGCTCAAAGCGGCGCTCTCTAGCGTCATCCAGCATGTCGATGCGTAGTGTCTTCCTGACCAGGCTGCTGACGCCTGTCAGCATTCTCGCGGCCGCGGGAGCCATCACCGTGCTGCTGCAAGGGCACCCCGGTGCTGCCGAGAGTCACCCGCGAATGTCCGCCGTGGCCGACTCGACCTCCTCCCCCGTGTCCGCGAACTCCTCCGCGTCCGCGAAGCCCTCGGCGAGCGTCTCGGCCACTCCGGCCGCCGCCTCCGCCCCGGTCGCCGACGCCGCGCTGCGCAGCGCCGTCGCCCAGGCCAACGGAGCGGCCTCGGTCTCGGTCACCGACCTGAGCACGGGGCAGTCGCTCACCTACGGCGCGCCCGGCCACGGCTTCGCCACCGCCAGCATCGTCAAGGTCGACATCCTGTCCACGCTGCTGCTCCAGGCCCAGGACCAGGGCACCACGCTGACCGCGGCACAGCAGAGCCTCGCCACCACGATGATCGAGAACAGCGACAACGACTCCGCGACCGCCCTGTGGAACGAGATCGGCCAGGAGAGCGGTCTGAACGCCGCGAACCAGCGGTTCGGGCTGACCTCCACCTCGGGTGGCACGGACGGCAACTGGGGTCTGACCTCGACCACCGCCGCCGACCAGGTGCAGCTGCTGCGCCAGGTCTTCACCAGCGACTCGCTGCTCTCCTCCGCCTCGCGCGGCTACATCCAGGGGCTGCTCGGCCAGGTGGAGAGCGACCAGCGCTGGGGCGTGAGCGCGGCGGCGAGCGGCAGCGACTACGCGGTGAAGGACGGCTGGCTGCCGCGGTCGGCGACCGGCCTGTGGGTGATCAACAGCATCGGGATGGTCGAGCGGGACGGGCACGAGCTGCTGATCGCGGCGGTCTCGGACGGCAATCCGAGCGAGTCCAGCGGGATCTCCCTGGTGCAGTCGGTGGCCCAGGCGGCCGCCGGTTCACTGAACGGGAGCTGAGCCAGGGTCACTGGTGAGTCGGCCCGGGGCGCGGTGCCGAGATTGCTCCCGGTCCGTTTCCCCGGACCGCTCTCCGAACCCGGCGTGCGACTCTCGCCGCACCGGGCTCTCCACGGTTCCTGCCGTCAGGCGGGGTTCGCAGGGGGCCACGGGGTTGGGATCTTGTTGCCCCGGTAGGTGTAGCGGGAGACCGACACACCCTCGATCCGGAAGTACTCGACCCCGTCCGCCGCGATCCTCCACCGCCCGGAGGCGGCGAGGTGTCGGCGGACCTGTCAACCCGAGCGGAGCCAGCGCGACGGCGACCTCTTCGCGCAGCGCTTCAGTGTGCTCGCGCGCGCCGTGCACCAAGACGACGAGGAGAGTCGGCGGCGGGAATCTCACCCGCCGCCGCTCGCAGAACCGTGCTTAAACCTCTCGGCTTACACGGCTCCCCTTGCCCAACCGTGGGGCCTTACACCAAAGCGCCAGTGTGCGAATAGGTTCGGGGCCGCGGTCGGCGACCGGAGACCGGGATCGCCGCGACTACCACCCGCACCGGGCCACGCATCGAGGCCCGTGCGGCACCCCCTCGGGCCCGGACGGACAGGCGCTGGACCCGCGGGCGACGCACCGGCGGAACCCGGGAGTACCCGCTGGATCCAGTACCCCTCATGAACGTATGTCCTCGCATGGGTGTATGAATTCCCTGCTGGATCTATGAAGAGGCCAGCACTTCTCTTCGAGGGGGACCATTGCGTAAAAGTACGCTCAAGCGTGCCGCCGCGCTCCTGATCGGGGCCGGCGCACTCGCGGCCGCCACCGCACCCGGGGCCGTCGCCGCCCCGGCGCCGCGGCTGACCACCAAGGCCGCGCCGATCGTGCGCACGATGCCGCACACCAACCCGGCGGCCCGGACGGCGAAGGCCACCCCGATCAGCATCCAGCTGAACCCGGGTCAGAGCCTGCAGTCCGGCGCCAGCATGAGCGCCGGCGACACCACCCTGGTGATGCAGTCCGACGGCAACCTGGTGCTCTACCTGGTCGCCAACAACGGCACCCACATCCAGCCGCTGTGGAACTCCGGCACCTACGGCAACGCGGGCGCCTACGCCCTCATGCAGTCGGACGGCAACTTCGTCATCTACAAGCAGGGTGGCGGGCCGTCCAACGGCGGCGCCCTGTGGAACACCGGCACCTGGGGCAAGTCGGGCGCCTTCCTCGTCCTCGTGGACGGCGACCTGCTGGTCGGTGCCTCCGGTGTCGCCGATCCGTACTGGCAGACCACCACCGGGTTCATCCCGACCGTGGTCAACGGCCAGTACACGGACCAGCCGTCGGACACCATCGCGTCCGGGCAGGGCCTGGTGCCGAACACCTGGGTGGAGTCGAGCTCGACCATCCTGATCATGCAGGCCGACGGCAACCTGGTGCTCTACCGCAAGAGCGACGGCACCGGCATCTGGGCGTCCTGGACCTTCGGTCACCCGGGCATGGACGCGGTCATGGACTCCAGTGGTGTCTTCGCCGTGGCCAACAGCAACGAGGTGCTCTGGAACACCGGCACCTGGAACAACCCCGGCGCGTACGCGAAGGTGCAGTCCGACGGCAACTTCGTCGTCTACTCGCAGGGTGGCGGCCCGTCCAACGGCGGTGCCCTGTGGAACACCGGCACCTGGGGCAAGGCCTGATCCTCGCACGGGCCTTCGGGCCCTGAGGTGACCCAGTGGAGGGGGCACCCGTCATCCGACGGGTGCCCCCTCCTGTCATCCGGACCGCCGACGCGATCCGCGACACCCACGACGTCGACCGGCTGGTCACCCTCCGCACCGATCTGGCCGACCTCACGCAGGTGCGCGCCTCGCAGCCGAGGTACGAGATCGGCCACCACGTCGACAGCCTCGAGGACGGCGTCACCGCCACCCACCGGCTCGTCACCGCCCCTGCCCTCGCCGCCACGACCGGACGGTTCTTCGACCGCACCCGCCAGGCCAAGGCCCACCCGCAGGCGTACGACGCCCTTGCCCGGGGGCGAACTCTGGCGCCGCAGCCTTCAGCTCGTCGACCACCCCGACACCATCTGACCGCTCCGGGGGACCCGGGCAGCCATCTCCGCCCAGCCGGGGCGGGCCGCGAGGCGGATCAGGAAACGGCAAGGCGGTCGGCACCGGCGCGCCCGCGCGGAAGACGCCGTCCGGCTCCCGTTCCAGCGGGGCCGCCTCGGGCCGCCGGACCCGAGGGCCACCCTGATGCCGCGGCGCACGACGGTGGCTGCGGCTTGACGGGCCCGGCGCCCGGCGGAGGCGCGGTCGGCTCCGCCTTCGTCGGCTGGTCCGACGTGGGCCGACGGCGGCAGGTCAGGACGGTGTGTTCTTCCGGATGCGCTTGGCGAGCGTCGGGTCGGACTCCCACCACAGCCCCGCCGGGCCCCCGCTGCCGCCCTCGTCGGCGGCCGGGGCGGGGGTGGGTGCCGCGGTGCTGTCGTCTTCGACGCATACGCGGTGGACCAGGCCCGGGATGGCGGTGATGACACCCAGGACCGGCACGATCGCGGTCAGCAGTCCGTAGCCCGTCTCGAAGGCCCGCACCCGGCACTCGCCGTCCTCGGGGACCTCGATCGCGATGGTGTTGGAGCGGCCACCCCTGGCGCTGACGCGCAGCGAGCGGGGGCCCGGGTCGACCGGGAAGACGGCGGATCCGCCCTGCCTGAGCTTGCCGACCGTGGTGTCGTCGATGACGACGTTGAGCCAGGACGCCCGCTTGAGAGACGGCTCCTCCGAGCGTATGAGCACGAATCCGGCCACGGACTGGCCCCCTTGATCGCGATCGACGAGTGGACGCGCAGATCATATAGAGGTCCGATGAGGCACCGGGTGCCACCGGCCCGAAGCAGCGGGCCGGCCCTGCTGCGCGGATCGGCGGCAGAGGTCGACGGCCGGGGCCAGGAGGCGGGGTGCGAGCCGAGCGGCCGTCGGCGACCGCCGGGCAGGACGTGTGGGGAGCCGGATGCGCCAACCGCAGGTCCGGTTCGGCGGTCGGGGACGGGAGGACCGACGCCCAAGACGGCGTACGGCCTCCCGTCCCCGACCCACCAGTGCTGCTTTCCGATACTCAGGGACTCGAGTTTCGAGTCCGGTGACTGCCTAAACAAGATCGTGTTACGAGTTCCAGGGACCGCGGCCCCAGGACGCCCTCTCCAGGCGAGGGCGTCCATGAGGCAGCAGTATGCCGACTGCGGCGTGATCCAGCTCTCGGCGATGTCTCGGTGTCAGTCAGGTCACCGTATCGCGACGCTGGATCACGCTTCGCCGGTCACGGAGAAGGTCTTGACCGAGCGCGTCCTCGATCCATCGAAGCGTCCAAGGGCGGCGGCCCCTCAACCGCCTCCCCGCGGTCGTCAAGACCATCACTACTCTGGATCTTCTGGAGAAAGCCTGATCAATCCCGGTAGTCGCCACCCTCGTGGCCGCCCTCGTGGCCACCCTCGCCCTCGCCGCCCTCGCGCTCGCCACCCTCGTGACGGTGGACCACTCGGAAGCTGGCCACCACACCGTCGTGGACGAAGACGTCCTCGTTGCAGTGCGGGTTCACGCCGTCGGCGGAGCTGTGGGGCCCGACGGTGGCGATGGGAGCGCCGTTGTCACAAACCGCCCCACGGAAGACCTCGACGGTCTTGTGGCTGTCGTTGCGAATGTTCAGGCTCCGGGCACCCAGGCCGCTGACCACGGTGATGCAGTCGCCCGCACGGGAGGAGTACGACCGCTCGTTGATGTGGATCCGGCCCTCCTCGTGGTGCCGACGGCGCTCGTGGCCGCCGCCCTCGCTCTTGCCCTCGTTGCCCTTGCCGTCGTTGCCGGCGGGAGCGACCACCTGCTGGACAGCCGGGACCGCCGGGGCCGCCGGGGCCGCCTGGGCCGCCTGGGCCACCTGGGTAACCGGCTGGGAGGCGGCCGAGGAGTAGGTGAGGCCGGTCACGGCCATGGCCGCGGCGGCACCGAGGGCCGCCGTGACGGCGGTGGCTCGGGTGATCTTCATGGAACTTCTCCTGTCTCTGTCGGCTGGTACCACCGACCTGATCTCTGACGGGCGACTGGACCGCCGACCCGTGATTTGAACGTACTGACGGCGGTCATATCGGGCATATCGAAGGGCCGGCGCCAGGGAGCCAAACGGGGCATCAGAGCGGGTCCCCGCCTTGGCTGATGTGATGTCAGATTTGTATGAAAATGGGGATATTGACATGACATTGACCCTTTCAGGTGACCACTGACACCTGCTCACTCCTTCGGCCGCAGGACGCCGGGACACGCCGACACGACGAGATGAGTCGCCATCAGGGAACGAGGCACCCCGGCGCCGACAGGCCAGGAATGAGGCGCCACACCCCATCCAGGACTCCGCGATGCCGTTGAGACCGGACCCCGGGCGCGAGCGGCTCGGCCGACGGGTGCGGCGGCCTCGCGATCCCCGCTCGCCGGGCTTCCCCACTTACTTCAGGGGTCGACGATCTGAGGGCGGAGCAGGCACGGGGAAGGCCACGGGCGCTCATCAGCGGCGCGCGCTCCAGGCCCGAGAGCCGCGCGGGGCACGCTCACACGACCGGTCGGGGGCGATCGGCGAACGGCTCGCCGACACGGGCGCGCCGGGGCGCGGCCTCGGAGCCGGTGCTCGCACCGATCACGGAGGATCGGCCGACCGGCATGACACGCCTCGATCGCGGCCGGGGTGACGGTGGCCGCCCGGCGGGCGCCGAGCCGCTTCTCCACGGGCAGTTGCCACATTACTTAGGTATGGCTAACCTAAGCTCCCGCCCGTCTCCCTTCCACTCCCCCGTGAACGAGGAAGGCCACCCGTGCCCTCGCCTTCGCTACCCCCTGCCCTGACGTCCTTGGCAGCCGCCGCACCCTCGACACCGCTCGGCCCCTTCATGGACAGTGCCGTGGCCTGGACCACCTGGGTCACCCTCATGGGCTTCGTCGGGCTGACCGCCCTCGCGTTGCTGTCCGCGGGCCCGGCCGCCGTCCGCACGGCGCCGAGCGCCCTTCCCGCGGTCACCTCCCGGCTCGCCCGGGCCGGCGTCGCCCTCGGCCTGCTCGCCGTCCCGGCGGCACTCACCGACCTGGCGCACGGCGCCTCGAAGAGCCATGGCTACGACTACACGGCAGCCTGGAACTCCCTCTACGACGGCAGCAGCAGCGGCCTGCTGTCCGGTCTCGAGGTCACCCTCTCCCTCGTCGGCGCCGCCCTGATCGCCCCGCTGGCGGTCCGTTCGATCGCCGCCGGCCAGGCGCGCCGATGGCTGCTCGGCACCGGCCTGGCCGCGGGTTCGGTCGCGCTCGGCACCACCAAGTTCCCCGCCAAGGTGCCTGCCGACTGGGGTCGCACCGGCTTCGAGACCCTGATGTGGATGCTGCACCTGCTGGGCGGCGGGGTCTGGCTCGGCGGCCTGGCAGGCCTGCTGCTGATCGCCGCCCCCGGCGTGATACCCACGGCCGAGCGGCGCGCCTTCTGGTCGCTGGCCATCCGGCGCTTCTCCGTCTGCGCCATGAGCTGCGTCGCGGGCATCACCCTGTCCGGCCTGTTCCTCTACTGGGAGCACGTGGACGGGCTGAACCAGCTGGTCACCACCATGTACGGGCGCGTGCTCGGCGTGAAGATCCTCATCTTCGGCGGCCTGCTGCTCCTCGGCCTGTTCAACCAGTTCTGGCTGCATCCCCGGATCGAGGCCCTGCGCGACGAGGGCGACGAGCGCCCGCTGTCCAGGCTGCTGCTCCGCGAGTTCCCCCTCGTGCTCTCCGTCGAGGTCCTGCTCGGGGTGTCCCTGCTCTTCGTGGCCCCGTTCCTGCACGGCTCCGCCCGCAACCAGGCCTTCCAGGCGCAGGCCGCCGCGCACTCCGCCCACCCCGTTCCGGCCAAGAAGCTGCCGAAGCTCGCAGCGAAGCAGGCCAGCACGTCCACCTGGGCCTGGGGCACCGCCGAGACGATCGCCGTGGTCGCCCTGATGGCCGGGGGCTACCGCTTCTCCGGCCAACTCGCCCGCCGCCGCTCGACGACCGTCCTCTCCCTGTCACCCCTTCCGGACTGATCCGGAACAGGACCCCTGCGTCGAGCCGTGGACCTGGACGGGGGTCGGGGGTGGCGGGACGGGGCGGGCCGGCCGGCCCGCTCGGCCGGGGTGCTGGTCGAGCGAGGTCCTGATCTCGCTCCGCGGGGCGCTGCCGGGGCGCGCCGCGGTGTAGCGGAAGAGCTTCCAGTGGGCCGTGTCCGGCTTCTCGGCGACGCTGGGCTGGGTCGTATATCGAAAGCAACTGCCGTCCGCCATAGCGGAGTTCACCGACATCGCGGCCCGGAAACTTCGAGATCCCCAACAGGGTCGAGCTCACGAGTTCCAGGGACCGCGGCCCCAGGACGCCCTCTCCAGGCGAGGGCGTCCGTGAGGCAGCAGTATGCCGACTGCGGCGTGATCCAGCTCTCGGCGATGTCTCGGTGTCAGTCAGGTCACCGTATCGCGACGCTGGATCACGCTTCGCCGGTCACGGAGAAGGTCTTGACCGAGCGCGTCCTCGATCCATCGAGGCGTCCAAGAGTGGCGGCCCCTCAACCGCCTCTCCGCGGTCGTCAAGACCCATCACTGCTCCTGATCAGTCCTCGTAGTCGCCGCCCTCGTGGCCACCCTCGCGGCCGCCCTCGTAACGGTGGACCACTCGGAAGCTGGCCACCACTCCCTTCTCGACGAAGACATCGTCGTTGCACTGCGGCTTTACGCCGTCGGCGGAGCTGTGGGGCCCGACGGTGGCGATGGGAGCGCCGTTGTCACAAACCGCCCCACTGAAGACCTCGACGGTCTTGTGGCTGTCGTTGCGAATGTTCAGGCTCCGGGCGCCCAGGCCGCTGACCACGGTGATGCAGTCGCCCGCGCGGGAGGAGTACGACCGCTCGTTGATGTGGATGCGGCCCTCCTCGTGGTGCCGACGGTGGTGGCGGTGCTCGCCGCCACCCTCGTTGCCCTTGCCCTCGTTGCCCTTCCCGTTGTTCCCGTTGTTCCCGTTGTTTCCGTTGTTTCCGTCGTTGCCGGCGGGAGCGACCACCTGCTGGACGGCCGGGGCCGCCTGGGTCGCCTGGGTCACCGGCTGGGAGGCGGCAGAGGAGTAGGTGAGGCCGGTCACGGCCATGGCCGCGGCGGCACCGAGGGCCGCCGTGACGGCGGTGGCTCGGGTGATCTTCATGGAACTTCTCCTGTCTCTGTCGGCTGGTACCGCCGACCTGATCTCAGACGGTCGACTGGACCGCCGACCCGTGATTTGAACGTACTGACGGCGGTCATATCGGGCATATCGAAGGGCCGGCGCCGGGGAGCCAAACGGGGCATCAGGGCAGAGCGGACCTATCTGATGAATCGTCAGATTTGTATGAACATAGGGAGATTGACGTGACATTGGCCCTTCCAGGTGACTGCTGACACCTGCTCACTCCTTTGGCGGCAGGGCGCCTGGAAGGGCCGACGCGACGAGGTGAGCCACCTTCAGGGGGCGACCGCCTCCGCGGACACCGGCGCCCCGTCATCGACGTGAGCCGGACCCGCTCACCCCGGTTCCTCACCTGCGGGCAGCTGGTCTGAGGGAACGACACATCCCTGGGGTCGCGGTTCAGTCAGACCGCTCCCGGGGCCGGCCCGGTGTGGCGGCCCCGGGCGGCCCCGGACGGCCGGGCCCCGGCACGCCGGCGACGCCGCAAGCGCCCCTGGCAGGCCAGGCCGGGCCGGACACGCAACGCACGGGCGCCCCCGCGACCATCGCTCGCCGCCCCCACCCGCCTCAAGAACCGACGGTCCGAGGACCGGGAGCAGGAGTAAAGGAGAAGCACGGATTCTCATCAGCGCGCACAGCGGGCCGGCCGGTCCACTCGACCAGGGGCGGAGGGCCTCCTGACGGCGTCCGGGATCAAGGAGGACCGGGAAACGGCGGCCAGCGGACGGCATCCGCGGCCAGCCGGAGGCCCTGGGGTCGGCCGGTGGACCGGTGCCGGCATGCGCCGGCGGCGGGGCGGGGCTCGACCTCTTCCCCGCGCGGGATGACCGCGCCCGCGAGGCCCGCCCGTCCCGCACCACCGGCTTCACCCGCCGCCGCACCGCGCACCCCCGCGAGGGACATGAACTCCTCCGGTCACCGCCCCCGGCGCAGGGCGCCGACGAGCGGAAACAGCGGTACGCCACCCGCGCCGGCGTCGCGGGCACTGGCGGCACAGGAGAGCCGGGAGCACCTGCCGGTGGGTTCCGGGAGCGGGAGGTGCCTCACCGTCAGGGGAGGCCGGGAGGTCCGGCAAGTCATCCGGCGGCTGTGGGAGCCCCACCTCGGCACCAGGGCCATGGGGCGGTCCCGGACACGCGCGAACCGGAACCGGACCGGCTCTCCGGTCCGCACGGTCGCTCGCCCCCTGCCAACCGGATGATCCTCTTGACGCCCCTGGGGGTGCTGACCAGCGGGCCCCATGCCGTGGCCGATGGGCCACCGGGGTGATGTGCGGCGACATGGTCGGCAATGTGATCGCGAATGGTTTGCCGGGCCATGTCTCGTACCGCATGATCGGCCGTATTCGGTCATTTTCAATCCCGGGCAGCCGGTGCGGTGTCCCTTAGGCCTATTCCCGGCCGGTCGCACGAGCAGGGCCCGGGAGCCACGGTCCACGTCAGGGAGAGACGGCATGTCGCAACCCTTCGGCAGGACCCGCTGGAAGCGCTTCGCCGTCATCCTGCTGCCGTCTCTGGCGGCCACCGCGGTTCTCGCCGCCGGCGTGGCCCAGAACGTGCTCGCCGCGTCGTTCCTCATCTCCGGGGAGGAGTTCAAGCTCTCCGCCGACGAACTCCACGGTGACGGCTTCAGCCTGTACGGCACGGTGGACCTCACCCGTGAGCACGTCGAGGTGCCGGTCGCGGTGACGGGGTTCGAGTCCGCCACGATCCGCGGGCTCTGCCAGTCCGCCGTCTTCCCGATTCCGGTACTCGGCCCCTACACGCTACGGCTCACCGGTGGCCGGCGACCAGCCACCGCGAAGGGATTCTTCATCGACGCGAAGCGCCTGGCGGCCGACCAGGCGAGCAGCCACCACCTCGACATCGGGGTGGCCGCCGGCTCGCTCACCAGTGGCGAAGTCAGCCCGGGCGACCGGGACTCGCGCTTCTTCAACCCCAACAGCCTTGCGCAGCAGGCGAGTTCGATCAACCTGACCAACGTGCGGGTGACCGCGGTCGCGGTGTCCGCCGGCAGCCTCGACGTTCCCGGGCTGGACGTGTCGCTGGCGCGAGGCCGGAACGAGTGCTTCTGACCCCTCCGCCCCGACGACACGCCTCAATCCCGCCGACAGCACAGGGAGTCGCCACGTGTGGAACGCAACCACGGCCCCGCGCTCCGGGCCGCGCGAGGCGATCGCCACGACCCGGCGGGAGTTCCGGGCCTGGCGCGGCACCCGCCCGTTCTGGGCCGGCCTGCTGACGCTCAGCGCCGGTCCGCCGATCCTCTACTTCCCCTACACGCACCTCAGCCTGGGCAGTCTCGGCCTGGCGCTCTCCACCACCGCGGGCGCGGGCTCACTTCTCATCGGGAGCCTGCTGATCACGCTGGGTCTCACGCTCTGGTTCCAGCAGCAGCTGCGGATCTTCGCCGGGGTCGCGACGATCCTGCTCTCACTGGTCTCCGTACCGGTCGCCAACTTCGGCGGCTTCCTCCTGGGCCTGCTGCCCGGGCTCATCGGCGGCTCGCTGGCCTGCGCCTGGGCCCCGCCGGAGGACTGACCGTCTCCACCGGGGCCGGCCCGGTCAGGAGATGGGCGTCGGCAGGTCTCCGGCCAGAAGCATCTGCGGGACCTGGCTGAAGTCCCAGCCGTCACCTTGCCGGGTGAACACCCAGACCACGTCGAAGCGCGCGTCCGGCCAGGTGGCGGGCGGTGTCGGGGTGACCGACCCGAGATGGGCGACGATCGCGGGGATGCTCTCGTGCTCCCAGGCGACCAGGACGTCGCCGGAGGCGGCGAGCAGGGCGGACGCCAACTGCGCCTCCTGCCCCTTGGCGAACTGGGTGTCCGGCGTGCCACCCAGGACCGCCGCGACCGGGGTGACGGTCTCCCACGGGCGCTTGCTGGCGCCGCTGGGATCGGCGGCGTACACGCTGGTGGGCCGGGTGAGCCCGGGGCGCGGCGTGGCGGGGGCGCCGGCGGCGGTGCGCGGGGCGAACAGCCCGGCCAGGGCGCCCGCGCGGGTCCAGCCCTGCACGGTGAGCGACTTGTCGTCCTTGTCGCCGTCGGAGGTCACGCCGTGCGGAGCGCCCGAACCGGTGGGCTTCTCGGCGTGCCGGATCATCATGAGCACCTGCGGGCCCGCACTGCTGCTGGCCGCCGCCAGGGCGCCCACCGGCTGCTCAGTCGCGGCGGCGGTCTTCGCCTTGGCGTGATCCGAGCAGCTGCTGAGGGCGGGCACCGCCGCGGCTGCCGCCACCATTGCGAGCACCGCTCGCCGCCGGGGCCGGTCGTCTTCTGCCATCTCCACCACCTCCATGCAACGTCGCTTCGATCAAGGGTATTCGGCGCGCGACGGCGAGGAGGACGCGGCTTGGTGCTCGCTCTCGGAGCACGCACGGGGCCGCGACCGTCCCGGGGACACCGTCCCGGGGACAGGCTCGGGACGGCGTCGACGGCAGGCCGTGAACGACCGTGCCGGCCAGCACCACGGCTCCCCCGCGAGGAGCCCACCTCCGCCGCACTTCGCCCTCCCTCGGCGCTCCGCGAACTGGCCTGTGCGCGAAGGACGGTAGGGGCCTTCGTTGTGGAAATCATGTGCGTCCGGACGGCTGCGGACGGGTGCGTCAGCTCGGCCCCGGAAAGCGCAGCGCACGTTCCCGACCACCGTCACGGACGCCCGGCTCACAGGGAATCCACAAGATCCGGCCCTAACGTCGCGCGTGATCCGCCGGATCACCCGACACCAGCAGCCAACCGAGCGCGCGCTGCCCACACACATCCCACGGCGATGTGGCCGCGCTCTGCCCGAAAGCGAGCACCGACGCGATGCCCAGGACCAGAACCCACCGGGCCCTCGCTCCTCGCGCGACGGCAGCCGGGTGCGCCGGCGTGCCGCTCGCGGCCCGCGAGGCCCGGAGCCCGTCCGACGGCTCCCGCGGCGCTCCCGCGCCGAGCGGCACCCTGCCGACGTGCTGGTCGAACGGCGTCCGGGCTTGAACGTCTCCTTGCTCGACGGTTGGTTCCCCTGGGCCCTCCAACTCGCCGCCGCCGCTGTCTTCCTGCTCGCGCTCGGCTGGCGGGACCGGCGCTGGCGGCTGCGCCGGGCACCGATCGCCCTCGCCGTCGCGGCGCTCGTCACGGCGGTCGGCGCGGCCACGGTGCCGGCGCTGGCCGGGATCAACGACCCGATCCCGTCCGGTCTGTGGCTGTGGACCGGCGTGACGATCGCGGCGTTCACCGTGCTGGGCTTCGGCTGGCGCAGCGCCCGCTGGTGGCGACGGCTGCTGGCGCCGGTGGCCGCCCTGCTGTCCCTGGTGGCGGCGGCCAACGCGCTCAACATCTCGACCGGTTACTACCCGACGCTGGACGACGCGATCGGTGAGCTGAGCGGCGCTCCGCTGCCGGATCAGATCACCCTGGCCCAGCTCGGCACGATCCACGGCCGGACCACCACCGGCCGGATCGTCCAGGTGGACATCCCGGACACCGCCAGTGGCTTCGCGCACCGCCAGGAGCTGGTCTACCTGCCACCCGCCTGGTTCCGCAGTGTGCACCGGCCCAAGCTGCCGGTCCTGGAGATGATCGGCGCCGAGTTCGCGGCGCCCGACAACTGGATCCGCGCCGGTGACGCGGTGAAGACGGCGGACGCCTACGCGGCCAAGCACCACGGCTTCGCCCCGGTGCTGGTGTTCGCGGACGCGACGGGCGGCTTCAAGGTCGACACCGAGTGCGTGGACGGCCCGCACGGCAACGCCGAGGACCACCTGGTCAAGGACATCCCGCCGTACATCGAGAAGACCTTCGGCACCGCCACCGACCCGCACAAGTGGGGCGTGGCCGGCTGGTCGATGGGCGGCACCTGCGCGATCGACCTGACCGTCGAACACCCCGGCGTGTTCACCCACTTCGGGGACTTCTCCGGCGACCACGGTCCGTACATCGGCGACCAGGAGAGCACCATCCAGCAGCTCTACGGCGGCAACGCGGCGGCCTGGGCGGCACACGACCCGGCGACCGTGCTCGCGCACCACGCCAAGTACAAGGGCGTCTCCGGCTGGTTCGAGGACGGCGACCAGGAGCGCAGTCAGATCAAGGCGGCACAGGAGCTGAGCGCGGCGGCCAGGAAGGACGGCATCCGCACCGTCGTCACCACCGGCTCCGGCGCGCACACCTGGCAGACCGGCGCGGCCTCCTTCGCCCAGGCACTGCCCTGGCTTTCCCAGCAGCTCGGTCTGCAGGGCACCCACCCGTAGGGCGCCCGATCCCGGATGGGGCCGCTCCGGCTCCGCCTCGGCTTCGGCCTCCGAACGGTGGGCCGCCGTCAACCGCGGACGGGATAGTCATCCGGTGGGTGACTTGTCGTCAATTTTGGCTGGTCCATGCTGAATTCGTGCCATGCTGCGGCCGTTGCTTCGTCCTCGAAGCTCCGAGTATCCGAAACAGCCGCCCCCAGTGACTCGAGCGGCGCGGTCCGCGCCACCCAAGGAGTACAGATGTCCCTGTCCCGTGCCTTGTCCCGAACCCGGTCCCGTGTGCTGGCCGTGCTGGGCGCCGCAGCGGTCGCGAGCGGGCTGGCGGTCGCCGTTCCGGCGGTGCCCGCTTCCGCCGCCGGGTCGTTCGTGGTCAGCGAGGCACAGTTCAACCAGATGTTCCCGGACCGGAACACCTTCTACACCTACCAGGGCCTGGTCAGCGCGCTGAGTGCCTACCCGGGATTCACCACCACCGGCAGCGATGCGGTGCGCAAGCGCGAGGCGGCGGCCTTCCTGGCCAACGTGAGCCACGAGACCGTTGGCCTGAAGTACGTCGTCGAGCAGAACACGGCCAACTACAGCCACTACTGTGACCCGAGTCAGCCGTACGGCTGTCCGGCCGGCCAGGCCGCCTACTACGGGCGCGGCCCGCTGCAGCTGAGCTGGAACTTCAACTACAAGGCGGCCGGTGACGCCCTGCACATCGACCTGCTGCACAACCCGTACCAGGTGGAGCGGGACCCGGCGGTGTCCTGGAAGACCGGCCTGTGGTTCTGGAACAGCCTGAACGGCGCCGGGACGATGACCCCGCACGACGCGATGGTCAACGGCAGGGGCTTCGGCGAGACGATCCGCAGCATCAACGGCGACCTGGAGTGCAACGGCAGGAACCCGGACGAGCGCAACGACCGGATCAACCTCTACAAGCGGTTCGTCGGCGTCCTCGGCACCGACGTCGGCGGTGGCGACATCTCCTGCTGATCGGCCGAGGGGTGCGGGACTCGCCCACCGTTCGCTGACGGTCCCCCAGCCGGACCGGCGGCTCCCGGGCGTGGGGGGGGGGGGGGGGGGGGGGGGGGGGGGGGGGGGTGGGGGGGGGGGGGGGGGGGGGGGGGGGGGGGGGGGAGGGCAGAGGAAAAGGGG
>NZ_JBVHLF010000023.1:0-71141 GCF_055559155.1 Kitasatospora sp. NPDC024654 | reverse complement strand
TCCCCCCACCCCCTCCCCCCCCCCCCCCCCCCCCCCCCCCCCCCCCCCCCCCCCCCCCCCCCCCCCCCCCTCCCCCCCCCCCCCCCCCCAGCCCCCCCCCCCCCCCCCCCCCCCCCCCCCCCCGGGCCTCGTGGCGGCCGGGATGCCGCCGAGCCGGCGTCGGAGTACGACGGGGCTGGTCGGGGCACAGGTCCGGCGAGACATCCGCGGCACAGTCCGTTGAACACAGGAGGCATACATGGCAGGAACACTGAAGAACGTCACCGACGCGAGTTTCGAGCAGGACGTCCTCAAGAGCGACAAGCCCGTTCTGGTCGACTTCTGGGCCGAGTGGTGCGGCCCGTGCCGGCAGATCGCGCCGAGTCTGGAGGCGATCGCGGCCGAGCACGGCGACAAGATCGAGATCGTCAAGCTCAACATCGACCAGAACCCGGCGACCGCCGCGAAGTACGGGGTCATGTCCATCCCGACGCTGAACGTCTACCAAGGAGGGGAGGTCGCCAAGACCATCGTGGGGGCCAAGCCGAAGGCCGCCATCGAGCGGGACCTGGCCGACTTCCTCGGCATGTAGCGACTCGCCGGCCACGACCGGCGGTGGCCGATCACACGCGTTTCGGCCCCGCGTCGTCGGGGCCCTCCGACAGCCGCCCAGGACGCGGGCGCGGCAGGAGGGCCCCGACACGACTGTCGTGAGCTGGCCGCTCCGGTGGGGCCGGTGGCGCAGCGGCCGGGCGCCGAGGTCCGGCCGCGCGGGCGCCGCCGGCGTGGGCGCCGAAGGTCCCGCCGGGCACCGCGACGGCCGCCAGGCCGAACGACGCGGGCTTGCGCATGGCACGTTCCCCCTGGGTTCGATGGAGCGGTGGATCCGGCGGCCGGTGGCCCGCACCGCTTCGCCGGGCCCCACACTGCCGCCGCGCGGGATATCGCCGCCGCCGCGCACGATGGTCCATCATGTGACGGGGGCCGAAGGGGCAGCAGACACAAGCGCCCGGATCGGGCGAAGCCAGGGCGGATTTCGGGGGAAATCGCGATGGGGTCAGAGGACGACGTCCTGTTCGACGTCTATGCGTGGGCGGTGGCGCAGCGCCGGCTGCCGGTGGACGACATCCCGCGCATCGGGCGGGAGTTGGGTTACCGGGACGACGAGTGCCGACATGCCGTGACAGTGCTGCTGGACCGTCATGTTCTCGTTCCCGACGCGGAGGGTCTCGTCGCCGCGAGCCCGGAGATCGCCATCGCGACGCTGGTGGGCCCGCGGGAGAGCGCGCACCGCCAGGCCGAGGTCGATCTCCTGACCGAACGCGGCCGCACGACCCAACTGCGTTCCCGCCTCGCCGCGTTGAAGTCCGTCTACGCCGACCCGCCGCACGACGGGGCCATCAGCGGGGTGGACGTCCTGGAGGACAAGTTCGTCGTCCGCGCGCTCATCGCGGACCTGACCGCGACCTGCGAGAAGGAGATCATGGCCTGCCAGCCCGGTGGCGGCCGGCCGCCCGCGGCCCTGGCCGACGCGCTGCCGCGGGACCTCGAGCTGCTGCGCCGCGGGATCACCCTGCGCAGCCTGTACCAGCACACGGCACGCTTCCATCCGGCGACCCAGGCCTACGCCGAGACCGTGCTCGCCGCCGGCTCGCAGGTCCGTACCGTCGCCGAGATCCCCGGCCAGATGATCATCATCGACCGTCGGACCGCTCTCCTGCCACACCGCGAGCACCGCTTCGGGGCCGTCGTCGTGCGCGAGTCGTCGATCCTCGACTACCTGTGCTCGGCGTTCGAGCAGGCCTGGAACCTGGGCACGCCCTACCAGACCGGCCCCTTCGCCGCGCGGGCCGCGGTCAGCGAGATCAAGGCCGCGATCCTGGCGCTGATGGCCAACGGCCTCAAGGACGAGGTGATCGCCAAGCGGATGGGCCTGTCCGTGCGCGCCTGCCGCGGTCACATCGCCGGCCTGCTGGACATGCTCGACGCCCACAGCCGTTTCCAGGCCGGGGTGATCGCCGCCCGTGCCGGACTGCTGGAACCGAAGGGCGACGAGGCCTGACCGGACGGCCTGTCCTCGGACGTACTGCTCGAGGGCGGTTCCGCAACCCGGGGCCGGCCCGATCGACCGGACCGTCCCGCGTCGGGCGACCGCGGGGTCGCGCCCTCACGTCGCCGGTCGGCGCGCCGGTCGCAGTCGGCGTCACGGCCCGCCTCCTGGAGCGCCACGCCGCGGCACCGCGCGCGCCGTGCGGAGGGGCTGCCCGCTTCTCAGTGCTGCGTGCTGGCGCCGGACATGGAGGTGACCGCGTCCGCCACGCTGCTCCGGTAGAGGCCCAGCTTCGGCTCGAGCACCCGAGCGCCGGTGCCGATCGGGAAGTTCTCGATGTCCGCGAGGGGCATGTTGGTGCCGTCCCGGTCGGCCAGCACGTTGAGCTCGTTGATCCAGGACAGGGTGCCGGTGGTGGCGCCGCTGGGGTCGAGGTCGATGACCGCGTAGGCGCTCTGGCCGGCCGGGAGCGGGAACCGCAACCTGCTGCCGGGCCCGCCCGGGACCGTCGGGATGACGTTCTGGCTCTCGTCGGCGGAGGCGGAGTTGCCCAGGTCGACCCCCGGGTAGGAGCTCAGGCTGCAGGCGTTCGGGCCGGCGTTGTGCACCTCGATCACCCGCTGGGTGGCGGCCCCGGGGCGCGCCGTCAGGTGGATCGAGAGGTGCTGGATGTCGCATGGGTGGGCGGCGGCGTAGGCGTCACGCCCGGTACCGCCGGATCGTGCGGCACCCGACGGGCTCGCGGCGGACGGTGTGCGCCTCGCGGCTGCGGCGGTGTGCGACGGCGTCCCCGCCGCCGGTGCGGCAGCCGCGGCCGCGGGTGCGGCGGGGACGGGAGCGCTGGAGGCCGGGGCGCCCGCCGCGCCCGACGGTGCGGCGGCCACCACGGCGGGCGAGGCCGCCGCCGAACCGCTCGCCGACGTGTCGTCGGGCCCGCAGGCGGTCAGGGCGAGCCCCGCCCCGGCGACGAGGACGGCGGACAGGAGCAGCGGGCGACGGCGACGGACGGACATGGTGGCTCCCCGGCGGCGGTGCGGTGCGCGTGACTCGGACGCATCCCAAGACGGCGGAACAGCCGCCGTGGGTGGCACGATCGGTGTCACAGTCGTCAGGACATTACCCGGACGAGGCTGTGACACTCCGTCAGCCATCGAGCGGTCGACGCGGCGCCGACCGCTCCCGCCATCCCGCCCCCTCCCGCTGTCGCGCCGTGGTCGGCTACAGGTTGGGGTTGGTCGGGGTGCTGCTGGCGGAGGGGTGCCAGTCGAACTGCTGGTAGATGCTGGCGCTCGCGCCCGGCGTGGAGCCCATGAGGTGGTACGAGCCGTTCGGCCCCGGCATGCCCGTGGCGAGGAGGCAGGCGTTGGCGGCGTTGCAGACGCTGTGGTCGGGGCCGAGTGTCCAGCGCTGGTTCGGGTCGTTCGCGTTGCAGTCGTAGGCGGCGGCGTCAGGTCCGCCGCTGGGTCCGTTGGCGACGTGGGCCCAGAGGCACCGGCCGTCGTTGGTGCTGTGGATGAGGCCGTCCTGGCTCCAGAACCAGAACTGGTTCCAGGTGCCCATGCACGGCTTGATGACGACCGGCCGGCCGTTGCCGTTGGCTTGCCGGTACTCGTCCATGCAGAAGTAGGTGCCGTTGTTGGAGGGCGGCTTGTAGAGGGCGACGAGGTAGCCGTAGGCGTAGGGCTGCGCGGTGGCCGGGGCCGCTTGTGCGGCGGACGGCAGGGCGAAGCCGAGGCCGAGCGCGAGTGCGAGGGGGGCGACGATCTTTCCGATGCGCTTCAACAGTTCAACTTCCTTACGATGGCGTGTCGTTGGGATGATGGGAGCGCTTCGAGCAGTACCTGGGTGACACCGGTGGATAAACCTGTGTACATGAGAGACGGTAATCGATTCATATCAGCTGACGCCAGGGGCGGAACGATGCGACCTTGGACTGACACTGACGTGCCCTCGGCGGCGGACCCTCCGCCCACCCGGTCGTCCCCTCGGCGTCGGGAGCGCCCGGTGGCGGTCGCGGGCTGCCCTCCCGGGGGGGGAGGGGCGGGCGGCCGGGCCGGGTGCGTCAGGAACCGGCGGTCTCGATGATCAGGGCCACCGCCTCGTCGAGCTTGCCGACCTCCTGCGGGCTGAGCGTCGGGTTGGCGGCCCGCCGCGCCCTGGCCTGGGCGAGGTACGCCTCCTCCACACCGCCGAGATGCCGCAGCAGCGGGGAGAGCACGGCACGGGCACCTGCGGCGACGGCGGGCATGGTGAGGGCGGCCTGCGCCAGGATCAGCGCGCTCATCGCCGTGTCCAGGCCCGGTGGGCCCTGCACCGCGGTGGCCCAGTCGATCACGACCGGGCCCCGTGGTGTCAGCACGACGTTGTCGGGATGGAAGTCCAGGTGCAGGATCCGATGCCCGGGTCCGGCGGGGAGACGCGCCGGGATCGCGTGCAACCGCCGCAGCAGCTCCGCCAGCATCGCGCCGGCCCGTTCCGCCGTGACCACGCCGTTGGCCAGGGCCTCCACCATCGTCGGGCCGGACAGCCGCTGCATCACCAGTTCACTGGCGGCCGTCCCCGGCCAGACGGCGGGCACCGGGAACCCGTGCTCCGCCAGGTACCCCATCACGGCTACCTCAGCCGTGGCGTCATCCCCGCCCCGGTAGCGACGCAGCACCCGCCCGTCGTCCAACGCGAACACGTCCGCCGTCCGGCCGGCCCCCACCAACTCGCCGATTCTCATGCCGCAGAACCTAGCCGGGGCCGGACCGGCGGTACCAGACCGGACCGCTTCGGACCCGTGGGTCACACCTGCGGGCGCACCGCGCGGGCCGTCAGCGCCCGGCCGCCGAGACCACGGTGCTGCGCCTGATCGCCGGATTCGAGGAGCCGTCGTCGGGCCGGGTGCTGTTGAACGGGCGGGACGTGACCCGGATCGCGCCCTTCGACCGGGACGTCAACACGGTCTTCCAGGACTACGCGCTCTTCCCCCACCTGTCGGTGCGTCGGAACGTGGAGTACGGGCTGCGGGTGAAGCGGGTGCCGCGGGCCGAGCGGTCGGAGCGCGCCACCGCGGCGCTCGCCACGGTCCGCCTGGCCGGCCTGGCCGACCGCCGCCCCAGCGAACTCTCCGGCGGCCAGCGCCAGCGCGTGGCCCTGGCCCGGGCCCTGGTCAACCGTCCCCCGGTGCTGCTGCTGGACGAGCCGCTGGGCGCGCTCGACCTCAAGCTGCGGTTGGAGATGCAGATCGAGCTCAAGCGGATCCAGCGCGGGGCGGGCGTCACCTTCGTCCTCGTCACCCACGACCAGGACGAGGCGCTGACCACGAGCGACCGGATCGCGGTCTTCAACGCCGGTCGGATCGAGCAGGTCGGCACGCCCGCCGAGGTCTACGAGCGCCCGGCCACACCGTTCGTCGCGGGCTTCGTCGGCACCGCGAACCTGCTGCACGGCCCGGAGGCCGCACAGGTCTTCGGCTCACCGGGCAGCTGGACGATCCGGCCGGAGAAGATCCGCATGACGCGCCCGGACGGTTCCGCCCGACCGGACGAGTTCCGGGCGGCCGGCCGGATCGCGGACGTCGTCTACACCGGCGCGCAGACCCGGTTCGCGGTCGACCTGGAGACCGGCGGCCGGCTCGTCGCGCTGCGGCAGAACCAAGGACACCGCGCAGGCCCTGTGGGACTGGGTGGGGTGGGCACGACGCTGCCGCCTGGAACCCTTCGTGAAACTCCAACGCACCATCGTCAAGCACTGGGACGCCATCACCGCAGCCGCCGAGCACGGACTGAGTAACGGACTCGTCGAGAGCATGAACACCAAGATGCGGCTGATCACCCGCATGGCCTTCGGCTTCAAGGACGCCACCTCCCTCATCGCCCTCGCCATGCTCAGCCTCGGCGGCCACCGCCCCCACCTACCGGGCCGTCGCCCAGTGGGTGACCGCCTGGAACGAGATCAAGAGCTGATGCCCTCCCCCGCGCGCAGGTTGGCCGGGGCGCTCCACCGGCGTCCCGGCCTGCGTCTGGCAGCACTGCTCTGCGCACCGATGGCGTGGCTGACGCTGGCCTACCTCGGCTCGCTGGCGGTGCTGCTGCTGTCGGCGTTCTGGACCACCGACGACTTCACCTCGAGCGTCGAATACGTCTGGAACACCGGCAACTTCACGTTCTGGTACGTGATGCTCCCGGCGGTGCGCGGCGCGCTCCTCGCGGGCGCGCTGCTGGCCTTCGCGCTCTCCTTCGACGAGATCGTGGTGACGACCTTCACCGCGGGTCCCGGCACCCAGACCCTGCCGCTGTGGATCTTCGCCAACCTGGCCCGGCCGAACCAGGGGCCGGTGGTGGACGTGGTCGCCTCCGCGCTCATCGTGCTGTCGGCGCTGCCGGTCCATCTGGCGCACCGGATGAGCGAGCAGGCGGGGGCGGGCGCGCGGTTGCGGTAGGCCGGGCTTCGTCGTCCGGTCGGTCGCCGCTGGCGGGGCCGGCACCCGCGCCGCCCGGCGTTCAGCTCCCGGACAGCACCGCGCTGAACCGCTTCCCGAAGGTGTGGACGTCGCCGGGCCAGCGGGCCGACACGTAGCGGCCGTCCTGGACGACGAAGGCGGGCCGCTCGTCGTCCGCGCTGTCACGTCGCAGGCCGCCGGCCTTGCGGCGGGCGTCGGGCAGGCCGGCGGTGACGTCCTGGAAGTCGGCGGGATCCCTGAGCGCCCGGGTGACCTCCTGCTGGACGGACAGGTAGCCCTCGGGCTGGCCGGGCTCCTCCGGATAGGTGCGGTAGTAGTCCGGGTCCCAGAACCGCGTCCGCCGGGCCAGCTGCCACGCCTTCCGCTCCAGGCTCCAGGTCAGCGCGGTGGTACGCCTGCCGTACAGCACGGACCGGCCGGTCGCCGGGTCGGTACTGCGCGCGGCGAGCAGCACCCCGTGGCAGATCGCCGCCACGGGCAGATCGCGCCGGAAGGCCTCGACCACGTGCCCCTGGAGGGTCTCGCTCTCCAGGTACTCGACCATGCCCCGCGCCCGGTGGCCACCCGGCAGCACGAGGCCGTCCAGCTCGGCGAGTTCGATGTCGGACCAGCGCAGCGGCGCCCGGAAGGCGGCGTCACGGCGCAGCCGCGCGTACGCCTCGGTGGCGGCCCGGTTCGCCCGCAGCACCCGCCCGACCAGCACCAGCCGGCCGAGGCCCGGTGTCCGGGCCCAGGGATCGAGGCCGCGGCCGGTGACCATCAGGTCGTCGGCGACACCCGGCCGGCCGTCCGGGGTGGCGAACAGCACCGTGTGGCCGGCGTCGGTCAGCACCCGCCAGGTGACGGCGACCTCCGACGGGTCGAAATCCCGAGCGGGAATCGGTACGAGCACCGTCGCCACCGCGAGCACCTGCTTTCCTGTCGTCCGCCGTCCGCCGTAGTGCCGAACACTATCGCCGCGCCGACGCCCCGCGGTCCGAGGGCGGATGCGGGCTGGTGGTCGCTCAGTCCTGGGTGACGGGTGCGGCGCCCTGGCCGGTGTCCCGGCCGCCGGGGTGGCGCTCGCGCCACACGACGAACAGCAGGGTGGCGGCCAGACACCACGCGGCCAGGACCACGTAGGGCTCGAGGTGCTGGTTGTGGTGGAAGTAGATGGCGTTGCGTTGGGCGTTCACCGACGCGCCGGGGGGCAGGAAGCGCCCGAGGAAACCCAGCGCGGGAGGCAGCAGGGGCCAGGCGACCGCACCCCCGGAGGACGGGTTGCCGAGCACGACCAGGAGGAGCCAGGCCGGCAGGAGCGCCCAGCGCCCGAAGAACGTCTGGAAGGCCGTGTAGATCGCGCCGGAGGTGAACATGGTGAGCGCGCAGATCGCCCACGACTGGACGAAGGGCAGGCGCAGCACGCCGAGGACCCCGCCGATCATGGCGCAGATCGACAGGCCGCCCAGCAGCGCGTAGAGCGCCGTGAAGGCGATCCGTTCCGCGGGCTCAAGGGACTTGGCGTGCACGCCGAGCTGGATCGCGCCGACGAGTCCCAGGATGTTCGATCCCAGGGACACGTAGAAGACGGCGAGTCCCTGCGGGTCCGTGTCGGGAAGCGGCTTGACGTCCCTGACCTCGACCGGGATGCCCAGCTCGCCGCCTACCCGCGGTGCGCTCTGGCCGAGTACCCGCGCGACCGATGCCCCGGCCGCGCTGGCGACATCGACCTGGGTGCCGCTCGCGTTCTGCTGGAGGATCGCGAAGTCCCGCTGCGCGTCCACCGAGGCCCGGGCCGAGCCGTAGTCGGGATACCTGTGGAGCACCAGTGAGGTGCCCAGGGCGTTCTCCAGGGCGCTGACGAAGCGTCCGCCACCGGCGGCCCCGCCCGTCACAGCGACGGGGATGCGGTGCGGGACCGGATGCGCCATCGCCCAGGAGTAGGCGCCCACGAAGAGCCCGGCCAGTGCCCCGACGATCAGTGAGACCACTGCGGCGGGAACGAAGGGGGAGCACGTGGGCCGCGGCCGGCCGTCTCCGCCGGACGGCTGCGGACCGGCCGCCGCGGATCGGTGCTCACCCATGGCGGGATCGTATGCCGGGCGGCGTACGATCCCCGGTTCCCCGGCGGGTGCGCCCGTGGTGTCCTGCGGCCGACCGGGTCCCGTCACCTCGGGCGCTCCGGTCCCCGGGCCGTCGGTGGTGACGCGTCGTTCGCGCTTCGGTCAGCCGCGCGTGGCGGCGGCCCAGGCCGAGGCGGGCTCCAGACGGTCCAGCAGCCCGGCCGCCGTGAAGGCGTCGACCAGGTGGCTGCGGCCCTCGGTGAAGTGGCCCCAGCTGTCGAAGTGGACGGGGACCACGCGGCGGGCGGCGAGGATGGCGGCGGCCTCGGCGGCCTGGGCGCTGTCGAGGGTGAGCAGCGCGCCGTCGAACAGAGCGGTGCGGGCGGCGCCGGCGAAGAGGACGGCGGTGTCCACGGGGGCGAAGCGGTCGGCGATCTGCCGGACCAGGGCCAGCGAGGCGTTGTCGCCGCTGATGTAGACGGTGGGCAGGTCCGGGGCGGTCAGGACGAAGCCGATCACCTCGCCGGTGACGCCTTCGCAGCCCTCGGGCCCGTGCTGGGCGGGAGTGGCGGTCACGGTCAGGGTGCCGCCGTCGGGGCGGGGCAGGTCGACGCTCTCCCAGGGGGCCAGGCCCCGGGCGGTGCCGCCGAGCCGGCCCGCGCCGCCGCGTGTGGTGAGGACCAGCGGGATGTCGGTCAGCAGGGCACGGCCGGAGTGGTCGAGGTTGTCGGGGTGCTCGTCGTGGGAGAGCAGGACCACGTCGACGGGGGCGAGTTCGGCGGGGGCGGCGGCGGCGGGGGCGGTCTTGGTGAGGACGTGGCCCCCGCCCCGGGGGTACTCGCCCGGGGCGTCGAAGGCGGGATCGGTGAGGAACCGCAGCCCGCCGTACTCGATCAGGGCGGTCGGACCGCCGAAGACGCTGACGGGGGTCTGCTCGGCGGGCGTGCTGGTCTCGGCCATCATGTCCTCACGGGTAAGTCGAATTTTTTCCGTGAGATGAAACTAGTGGAGTCTCACGGAAAAACGCAAGGCGTAACATGAGAGCCATGAAGGAGACTGCGACCGGCGACCTCGTCCACCCCATTCCGCCGCCCGCACCGGGCGCGGAGCAGTATCGTGCGCTCGACTTCGCCAACACCGCGCTCACCCTGCCGGGCGGCCAGCACCTGGACCTGCTCGGTACACCCGAGGCGGCGACGCGGTGGCTGGTCGAACGCGACCTCGCGCCGGCCGACGCCAGGCTGTACGAGGTGTGCGCGGCCCGGCTGCGCGCCCTGCGGGACCAGCTGCGGGCACTGCTCGCGTCCCGGATCGACGCCCTCCCCGCGCCGGACGGGGCGCTGCGCGCCGTCAACGACGCCCTGACCGGCGCCCCCGCGGCCGCGCTGCTGCGCTGGGACCCCGCGCGGGGCCTGCACCGGGTCCGGGCGCATCCCATCGACCAGATCGTCGACCACGCCCTCGCGGTCCTCGCCGCCGACGCCGCCGACCTGCTCACCGGCCCCGACGCCGAACGGCTCGCCGCCTGCGACTCCACCCCCTGCCAGCGCTACCTGCTGCGCACCCACGCCCGCCGTCACTGGTGCTCGGTGCGCTGCGGCGACCGCGCCCGCGCGGCCCGTGCCTACGCCCGCCGCACACGGGCCACGGGGGGCTGACCCCGGCTGGGCAGGACACGACCGACCGCCGGGCAGCCGCCTGCCACACCGTCACCCGCCGACGACGGATCAGCCGTTCTTGCCGACCGGCTCCAGGTACAGCGTGTCGGTACCGCCGGCGTCCGCACCCGTGGCGAACTCCTCCCCCGGCCAGTTCATCTTGACCGAGTGGGTCTCCCCGGGCGGGGTGATCGTCATGGTGGTCACCTTGGCACCGGGATGGCCGTCGGGGTTGGTGCGGTACCAGATCGTGAACGTGCCGCCCTGCCCCTTGGCAAGGGTGACGTGCCCGGCTGCTGGAAGCCGCGCGGCACGTCGGTGGCTCCCTCGCTGGTGACCAGGTTGACCCCCGCGAAGCCGTACAGGGTGCAGGTGCCACCCTTGTTGACGAACGACACGGTGACCGAGCGCATGTCCGCCTCCGGCGGCGTGGCGTTGCCCACGGAGACGTCGGGAATCAGGTTGTCCGTGGCGCAGGAGGCGACCGCCGCCCTGCCCGCCCCGGAACCGCCCCCGGCGGGGGCCTTGGCGCCCGCGCCGGGGGCGGCCGAACCGCCACCGGTGCCGGCGGGGGCCTTGGCGCCGCTCGGCGCCGACACCGCCTGGCCACCACCCGTGCCGGCCGACCCGCTGACGTCGTCCTGGCAGGCGGTCATCGCCAGCCCCGCCACGACCAGCACCGCACCTGCCGCCAGGGCACGCTGAACACGCATCTGAACATCTCCCATGAGTGATGGATCGCGGCTCCCCACCGCGGCCACCAGAAGCGTCACAGAGGCGATCATGATCGTCCAGCCTGCGGCGACGGCCGGGACAGAGCTGTGACGGTGTGCCGTTCCTGTCCCAGAGCTCCGGCCCGAGCGACCTGAGCCGGCCCGAATCCGTTCCCCGCTCTCCAGATCCCACGCCCGTGCCGCGCTACGGTCAACTCCCGTGTGCGGCAGGGAATTTCCGTTCCGCATGCGCTCAGCCGGGGGCGTCCGGGTGGTCACCCCCGGGGTCGGGCCCCACCGCGGCGGTGGATGGGCCGGGCACAGCTGCCGCGGCCCATCCACCGGACCTCACACGGTCAGCTCGATCGCTTCCATGCGCAGCGACTGGCCGGTGGTGCCGACGAACGCGGTGGCGGGCGTGGCCTGGCAGTTCCAGCCCTGCCAGCCGATGTTCTGCACGTGGGCGTCGGCGCAGACGGCGCCGGTGGAGACGCCGATGTTGAGCGCCTCCATGCGCAGGGACTGGCCGGTGGTGCCGACCTGGGCGACCAGGCCGTCGCCGACGCAGGACCAGGCCTGCCAGCCGATGTTCTGCACGTGGGCCTGGGCGCAGACCCCGCCGACGCCGGAGACCGCGATGGTCAGCGCTTCCATCCGCAGCGACTGGCCGGTGGTGCCGGCCTGGGCCCCGTCGCAGACCGCGGGCTGCCAGCCGATGTTCTGCACGTGCGCGGCGTAACAGATGTGCCGGCCGGTCGCGTTGGGGTGGGTGAGTTGCTGCTGGCGTACCGCGGCCACCACGGCGGCCTGTGCGGCGGCGTCGGGGGCGGCGGCCGCGGGGGCGGTGCGCGTGGTGGGGGTGGAGGCCTGGGCGGGGGCTGCCAGCGCGCCGAGCCCGGCCGCCAGCAGGGCGGCGCCGAACAGGGCGGGGATGCGCCGGTGTCGGATCATGCGGAATGTCCTCTCGCTCGTGCGGGCCGCCACTGACGGCCCGTTAGTGACATGGACATGAAGATGCTACGGCAGGCCCTCCCGGCCCGAGCGAGTTTGCCGAACTGGCGGAAAAATCACCCGAGTTTGGCGCCGGCTGGGCGGTCTCCGGCAGGTCGCCGCGTCTTGGCGGCGCAGGCCCGAGCATGGTCGATGCCACGTCGGGACCACGGCCGCGGCTCGGGCCCGGCCATGGGGATCGCGCGTCGGCCGTTGTCTTTCGGACCGCACGGTAGGCGTCGGCCTGCCGGTGGTGCGGGCTCGCGGTCAGGGTTGGTGCCGGGCGCCGCGACGGCGCGCGTCGCAGGCGAGAGGCGGGCCTGGAACGGGTTTCACGGTGACCGCGGAGCGCTCTTCGCCGGCGCTTCGATCTCCACCTCGGCAAGGCAGGCGCAGGAGACGATCACGCAAGTCACGCGCAGGACCGACGCCGGACAGACGGCACGTTGGAACGACCCCGCCGGCCACGCCTGGGTCGAGGCGCAGGTGGTCCTCGACGGGATGTTCAGGCCCTTCGAGGAGCTGCTCCTCGAGGCGGTCCGCGCCGGACGCGGGAACCGCGTGCTCGATGTCGGCTGCGGCACGGGCAGCACGACGGTGGCCGTCGCGCGGCGGCTCGGTGCGAGGGGTCGCTGCGTGGGCATCGACATCTCCGATCCGTTGACTTCCTCCCCGCCCTTCAGAGCGGGGAGGAAGTCAAGACGACGGCCGAACGCGCCGGGGCAGTTCGCCTTCGCGGACCCGTGCAGGGTCCGCCGCGTTCTGGAGGAGAGCGCCTGGGCCGAGATCGACATCCGGCCGATCGATGTGGTCTGCGCCCTGCCCGAGAGGGAGCTGGTCCGTTACTTCACCCGGCTCGGTCCGCTCGGCCTGGCCCTCGGCGAGGTAGATGAGCGCAAGCGCGCCCAGGTCGTCGAGACGGTCCGCCCCGCGTTCGATTCCTACCTGCGCGGCGGGGAGGTCCGCTTCACCGCGGCCTGCTGGCTGGTCGGTGCGCGAGCGCTGTCCGCGCCGGGTTCCTGAGCGGCACGGCACGCGACCGGCGCGGGGTCCGGTCACGCCGTGCTGAGGCCGAGTACGGCCTGCAGGTGGGCGGCGCCGGCAGGGGTGACCCGGACCGCCCGCTGCCGGGGGCTCTGTTCGAGCCAGCCCGAGGCGGTCATGGCGGTGAGGAGCTCGGCCCCCAGCCGGCCGGCCAGGTGGTGGCGCTGTTCGCTCCAGTCCAGGCAGAAGCGCAGCAGCGGCCGGCGGACGGCCGCGGTGAGCACGTCGTCGGACACGCCGAGGGCGGCGAGCACCTGCGGGCCTCGGGGGCCGAGCCGGTGGGCAGGCGGGTCCGACGGGCGGCGGGCGGTCCCGTCCGGGCGGTCCGCTGTGATCAGGGCTCCTCGGTCCACCAGCGCCCGGGTCACCTCGACGCCCAGCCGCCCGGCGAGGTGGTCGTAGCAGGTACGGGCGGCGCGCAGGGCGGCGGAGCGGTTGCCCTGGCGCAGCGAGCGGACCGGCTGGAGGGGCGCCATGCCGGCCAGGGCCTCGATGACGGCGGCGACCTGGGCCGAGGCCAGGCGGTAGTAGCGGTGGCGGCCCGACTGCTCCACCGCGAGCAGGCCGGCCTCGCGCAGCCGGGCCAGCTGTGCGCTGGCGGCCTGGGCGGTGACTCCGGCCTCGGCGGCGAGCTGGCCGGCGGGCAGGGCGCGCCCGCCGGCCAGGGCGGTCAGGATGCGGCTGCGGGTGGGGTCGGCGAACCAGTTCGCCGCGTGGGCGATGTCCGGTTCTCCGGGGCCGGCCGGGGTGGCACACATGCCCCCATCGTCGCCCATGGACGTTTCCGGCCGTGCGGAAGTGTGCCCGGGGCGGCTGGCCGCGGCGACGTTTCCGGCCCGGTGGAGGCGTTCTCGGCCTAGGGTGCCACGGAATCAGGAGCGGAGGAGCCACGGTGGCACATGTTCAGACGGTCAACGGCCCGGTCGATCCGGCCGAACTCGGCGGGGTGCTCTCCCATGAGCATCTGCTGTCGCTGACTCCGGGGCCGTGGCTCTCGGGCGGCCCGCGACCGCGCGGCGGCGAGCGCGGTGAGCGCGAGGCGTTCGCGCGCGAGCAGGTCTCGCTGGCGGTCTCGGCGCTCAGCGGGCTGCGGGCCCACGGGATCCGCACGGTCGTCGACCTGAGCCCGTACGGCGACGCCGGCCGGGACGCCTCGGGCGCGAACGTGGCGCTGCTGAGGGAGATCTCCCGGCGCAGCGGCGTGCACATCGTGTGCGGCACGGCGACCTACCGGGAGGGGTTCAGCCCGCGGTGGGTGCGGGAGGCGTCGGTCGAGGAGATCACCCGACGCTTCGTCGAGGACGCCACGACGGGAATCGCCGGCACGGGAGTGCGTGCGGGGATTCTCGGCGAACAGCCCACCGGTCTGGGGGAGGTCACGGCCCACGAGCTCAAAGGGCTGCGGGCGGCCGCTCGTGCCCACCACGTCACGGGACTGGCGGTGAACACCCACACCACGCACGGGACGATGGCACTGGAGCAGCTCGACCTGCTGGCCCGGGAGGCCGTCGACCTGGCTCGGGTGGTCGTCGGGCACCTGGACAACCACCCCGACCTCGACTACGTCCGCCGCGTTCTGGACCGTGGCGCCGCGATCGCCTTCGACTCGGTCGGCAAGGAGACCTGGGACCTGCGGCTCCCGGCGCCGGCGGGGCCGCTCCCGGACGGGCCGTACACCAAGCAGGCCCTGCGTCGGTCCGACTCCACCCGGGCGGACCGGATCGCCCGGCTGGTCGCGGAAGGTCACACCGAGCGCATCCTGCTCTCCCACGACCTCACCGGCGCCCAGGTCCACCTCAACCCCGCCACCCACGGCCGATGGGGCTACGCCTACCTCAGCGCGGTGTTCGTCCCCATGCTCGCCGAACGCGGGGTCACGCCCGCCCAGATCCACGCCATGCTCCACACGAACCCCGCGCGGTTGCTCACCATCGCCTAGGGCTGTCCGAGCGGGGCAACGGCGACCGGCGGTTCGGGGTGAACGGCGCCGATGCCCCCGGCCGTTGACCCGCCGCACGTCGAAGTCCCCACCCGGGGTGGGGACTTCGACGCCGGTTCGCCCTGACGGGCGGGCAGCGGCGTCAGCGGGTGGGCGTGGCGCTCGGGTTCGGGCCGGGCGCCGAGGCGGCGACTATCGGCCATTCGTTGCGGTAGAGCGTGAAGGGCAGGTCCTTCTCGAGCAGCGGGGTGCCCAGGACGGCGATGCGCGCCAGCACGGATCCGTTCACGTCGAGGCCGCCGTAGAGGCCGGCCCGGCCGGTGACGGTCGGCTTGGTACCGGTGCTCTCGACGCTGACCTCGCCGTTCACCGCCGCCCGCAGGTACGGCTCGACGGTGGCCTTCACGCCCAGGCTGTCGTAGAGCGCGACGGACCCGTCGGCGACCAGGCCGCTGCGGACGTTGGCGTTGCCGGAGAAGCGGGCCCGGACCGGGGAGATCGTGGTGGTGACGGGTTCGGTCGCGGAGGTCCAGCCGGCCGCCTTGGTGTAGTCGGCGTGGATGGCCCAGTCCCCGTCGACCTTCTGCGTGGTGTCGACGGTGACCGTGCCGTCGGCGCTGACCTCGGCGTAGACGGTGAGGTTCAGGGTGATCACGACGGGCAGCGAGCCGACCATCACCGTGGGGGTGGCGGTGAGGGTGGCGATCGGGATCTTCACCTGGCCGGTGGAGCCCGCCAGGCTCGCGGTCAGGTGCCAGTTGGCGTGCGCGCCGAGGTCGAAGCCGACCGCGGCCTGCTCGGCGCCGAGGATTCCGTGGGCGCCCTGGTAGGAGAAGAGGACGCTGGGGTCGAGTTCGAGCGAGCCGGAGAGCGTGGCCTTGGTGCCGCCGGGCAGCGGGATGCTGTCGTTCGCGTCCAGTTCCAGCGCGGCCGAGGCGGAGCCGTTGCCGCCGTCGGGGTTGGGGACGTAGGAGACCTTGAGGTCCTTGAGTTTCGGGGTGAGCTGGATCCGGTGCGGGTCGAGGGCGCTCCTGACGTTGGCCCAGGTCTGGCCGAGCAGTTCGGAGATGGTGGCCGGGCGGGTGCTGACCGCCACCTTCCCGTCGCCGGCCGGCTGGACGCCGGTGATCGCGAGCAGCGCGCCGTGCGGGGCGGCGGCCGACGGCGGACTGTCGATCAGCTGGCCGGCCTGGAGCGCGGCGGTGGCCGCGGCCGAGGCGGCCGGGCTGGGGGTGGCCCCCTTGCCGGTGCCGGCGACGGCCAGGACGGCCTTGCCGGTCTGCTGGTTGTAGGAGTCCAGCTTGAGGTCGGGGGTGCCGGCCACGGTGGGCGCCTTGGACGGGGACGGATCGGCCGGTGCCGGCTTCGATGCTCCGGAGGCGCTCGGGTGGGCGGCGGGCTCCACCGACGGTGCCGCTGACGCCTGGTCGGCGGCCGGGGTCACCAGGGTCACCCGCGGGTTTCCGGTGGGGGCCGCCGTGTCCGGCCAGGTCGCGTCGGTCGGGGCGGAGGCGGCCGGGGCGGCGGCGGTGGACTGGGCGGCCGGCGTCGTCGGGTCGCAGGCGCTGAGCGAGAGGACGACGGACGCGGCGAGCGCGGGCAGCGCGAGGGTGCGCGTGGACATGCGGAGGGTCACCTTCGGCGTAAGGCGGGCAGGGAGGTTGGCCACCCCACGACGTGTCAGGGGCATGCCAGATATGGCGTCGGCAAGGCCCACCGCGGGGAGGACCCGAGTGGCTTCCGGCACGTCGCGGGAGAGCGCTGGAGGTGGCCGGGTTCCGCCGTCGGCCAGGACCGCGCGGGGCGCATCGCGCCGCACGGCCCGACCCGGTGTCAGATGTGCGACACCGGACGCGAACCCCCTGGCGCCCCCCTAAAACTAGAGCCAGTAGTTTTGCCTGGGCGAGAACGTACACTAGTCCGCGTTCACGGCCCAACTCCGGGTCCGACGAGGTGAGAAGGCGAGACGAGAGCGCGATGGGCAGACCGCCACGGCCGTTGCTGACCCGGGAGGGGATCATGCGGGCCGCTCTCGCACTGGTCGACGAGGAGGGGGCGGAGGCCCTGTCGACCACCCGGATCGCGGCCCGACTGGGCGTCAAGGGGCCGTCCCTCTACAACTACGTCGCGAGCCGCGAGGAGATCATCGACGGGATCTGCGACCTGATCGTCGCCGAGATGGAGCTCGATCCGGGCATCCGTCCGTGGACGGCCGCGCTGGACAGCTGGGCGCGCTCCTACCGCGCCGCGTTCGCCGCCCATCCCCACATGGTGCCGCTGCTGGTGACACGTCCCACCCAGTCCCTCGCGGCGCTCCGGGGCTACGCCAACGCCTTCGCCGTGCTGCGCGAGGCCGGCTGGCCGCAGGAGCACCTGGTGCCGATCGTGCAGTGCGTCGAGTACTTCCTCGCCGGCGCGGCCCTCGACTTCGGCCTGCCGCGCGCGGCGTCGCTGCCGGCCACCGGACTTCCACCCGGCCTGGATCCCCTGCTGAACGCCCCGTCCGACTTCAGTGAACTGGCCTTCGAGACCGGCCTGTCCACGCTGATCCGCGGTTTCGAACAGACGCTGAGCAGCCTCCAGGCCGACCGGCACGCCTGACGGGACAGGTGCCCGCGGGGCCGCCCGCAGGCGTTCGCGGGCAAACTTGATAGCATTGGACTCAAGTTTCATGAGGACTCCTGGAGGCTGTGGGCCGCCCCTCGGCGGAGGGCGGCGGGTGCCACCAGGGGTGTGCCGTCCGCCCAAGCCCGGTGGTACACCGGACTGGAGGAGGGAGATCTTGAGATGGCTCGCTCAGTCGGTATCGATCTGGGGACCACGAACTCGGTGGTCTGCGTCTTGGAGGGCGGTGAGCCGACCGTCATCCCGAACGCGGAGGGCGCCCGGACCACACCGTCCGTGGTGGCCTTCGCCAAGGGCGGCGACGTGCTGGTCGGCGAGATCGCCAAGCGGCAGGCGGTCACCAACGTGGAGCGCACCGCGCGGTCGGTGAAGCGGCACATGGGTGAGGCCGGCTGGCGGTTCCCGGAGCAGGGCAGCATCGACGGCAAGCAGTACACCGCACAGGAGATCTCGGCGCGGGTGCTGCAGAAGCTGAAGCGTGACGCGGAGGCGTACCTGGGCGAGGACGTGACCGACGCGGTGGTCACGGTGCCCGCGTACTTCAACGACTCCCAGCGCACCGCGACCAAGGAGGCCGGCGAGATCGCGGGCCTGAACGTGCTGCGGATCGTCAACGAGCCGACCGCCGCCGCGCTGGCCTACGGCCTCGACAAGGAGAACGAGCAGACCATCCTGGTCTTCGACCTGGGCGGTGGCACCTTCGACGTCTCGCTGCTGGAGATCGGCGAGGGCGTGGTGGAGGTGAAGTCCACCAACGGCGACACCCACCTGGGCGGTGACGACTGGGACCAGCGGGTCGTCGACCACCTGGTCAAGCAGTTCAAGAACGGTTACGGCGTCGACCTGTCCAAGGACAAGATGGCGCTGCAGCGGCTGCGCGAGGCGGCCGAGAAAGCCAAGATCGAGCTGTCCTCCGCCGCCGAGACCAGCGTCAACCTGCCCTACATCACGGCCTCCGCCGAGGGCCCGCTGCACCTGGACGAGAAGCTCACCCGGGCCCAGTTCCAGCAGCTGACCGCGGACCTGCTGGAGCGCTGCAAGACCCCGTTCCACCAGGCGGTGAAGGACGCCGGGATCAACGTCTCCGACATCGACCACGTGATCCTGGTCGGCGGTTCGACCCGGATGCCCGCGGTGACCGACCTGGTCAAGTCCCTCACCGGCCGGGAACCGCACAAGGGCGTCAACCCGGACGAGGTCGTCGCGATCGGCGCCGCGCTGCAGGCCGGTGTGCTGAAGGGCGAGGTCAAGGACGTCCTGCTGCTGGACGTCACCCCGCTGTCCCTGGGCATCGAGACCAAGGGCGGCATCATGACCAGGCTGATCGAGCGCAACACCACGATCCCCACCAAACGCTCGGAGATCTTCACCACCGCCGAGGACAACCAGCCCTCCGTGCAGATCCAGGTCTTCCAGGGCGAGCGCGAGATCGCGGCCTACAACAAGAAGCTCGGGATGTTCGAGCTGACCGGCCTCCCGCCGGCCCCGCGCGGCCTGCCGCAGATCGAGGTCACCTTCGACATCGACGCCAACGGCATCATGCACGTCGGCGCGAAGGACCTCGGCACCGGCAAGGAGCAGCGGATGACCGTCACCGGCGGCTCCGCCCTCCCCAAGGACGACATCGAGCGGATGGTCCGCGAGGCCGAGCAGCACGCCGAGGAGGACCGGCGGCGCAAGGAGGCCGCGGAGACCCGCAACAACGCCGAACAACTGGTCTACGGCACCGAGAAGCTGCTCCGGGAGAACCAGGACAAGGTGCCCGGCGACGTCAGGAGCGAGGTGGAGACGGCGATCGCGGACCTCCGGGAGAAGCTCGAGGGCGAGGACACCGCGGCCATCCGCGAGGCGACGGAGCGGGCGACCACGGCCGCGCAGAGGATCGGCACCGCCCTCTACGCCCAGGCCCAGGCGGCGGGCTCCGGCGGCGGCCCGGCGGCGGGCGGTTCGGATGCCGCGGGTGGTGAGGAACAGGACGTCGTCGACGCCGAGATCGTGGACGAGGACAGTCCGAAGGGAGGCGCTGGATGAGCCGGCCGGACGGTTCCGGGCCTTGTGGACCGCAGGAGCAGGTGCCCGCGGTCGTGATCCGGGACAAGCGGCGCATCGACCCGGTGACCCTGAAGTTGCGGGATCCCGACCGGGCCGGGAAGGAGGGAGCGGGCGGCGGGGAGGAGGCCGGGAGCGAGCGGCTGCTCGGCGCGGTGGACCGGCTCGGCGCGCTCGAGGCGCGGCTCGCCGAGCGCACCGCCGACCTGCAACGCCTCAAGGCGGAGTACGACAACTACCGCAAGCGGGTGCGGCGCGACCGGCTCGCGGTCCGCGAGATCGCCGTCGTCAACGTCCTGACCGGGCTGCTGCCGGTCCTGGACGCCATCGACCGGGCCCGCGAGCACGGCGAACTCACCGACGGGCTGCGGGCGGTCGCCGACGCGCTGGAATCCCAGCTCGCCGCCCTGGGGCTGCAGTCCTTCGGGAACCCGGGCGAGCCCTTCGACCCCACCCGCCACGAAGCACTCGCCCACGAGCCCTCGGCCGAGGTCGAGGAGCCGACCTGCACCACCGTGCTGCGCCCCGGCTACCGGGTCGGGCAACACCTGCTGCGCCCGGCCCAGGTCGTGGTCGGCACACCGCCCGCCCCGGCGCGGGAGGGTTAGGCACGGCCAGGCCGCCGCGGTCGGATCGCGACACCCGTCCGACCGCGGCGGCGTGTGATCAGCTCAGCAGCACGGCGCCGTGGCGGCCACCATCGGCTGCTGGGTCGAGGCGGGCGGGGTTGCCTGGGCGACGCCCACCGGTGCGATCGAGAGGCCACGGGCCACGCCGGCCGCCATGGCGGTGATCCGCTTCATCCCAGCTCCAGGGTCCAGTAGTTGACACTGACAGGCCAAGTGAATCAGGCGTTCGACGGCGGGGCGGACCGAAGGATCGAGGCGGCTGAAACTGATGCCTGTCGACCGCCTCCCCATCTCGCTCGTCCGTCCCGTCCGTCGTGCCGTCCGTCGTGCCGTCCGTCGTGCCGTCCGTCGTGCCGTCAGGATGCCGGGTGCGCCGCGGAGGGAGCGGGGCCGGGAAAGGGCGGCGGCGCTCAGGCGTTCTGCCAGGTGCCGCTGGCCCACAGGGCACCACCGGTGCTGGGGCCGCCGTCGTGACGGTAGATCACGAGGTTTCCGTCGTCCTGGAGCAGGGCGTACGCACCGGGGTTGTTCCAGGTGCCGGTGGCGGCGAGCGGCTGGCCCCAGCTGGTGCCGTGCGGCGCCGGGTAGACCACCAGGTTGCCGTCCTCCTGCATCACCAGCACGGCGCCCGGGTGCCCCGCGGTTCCGCTGCGCCAGATCGGCGCGTTGTCGCGCTTGCGGTAGAGCACGACGTCCCCGTCCGGCTGGACGATCAGCCAGACCGAGGCGGACTGCGCCCAACTGCCGGAGGTCAGCAGCCCCGGCGAGTGGGGGGCGCTCGGGCAGAACGCGGACGGGGACTGGAAGGTGCCCGTGCTCCAGCCGGCCTGGTACGTCATGACGCCGAACGAACCGCCCGGGAAGAGGTTGGCCGAGGCGCCGGTCTGTCCCCAGGTTCCGGTGCTCCACAGCGCGCCGCCGTCGGACGGTCCGCCACCCTCACGGTAGATCACGAAGTTGCCGTCCCACTGCATCACCGCGTAGGCCCGTGGATTGCCCCAGGTGCCGCTGTTCCAGATCACGTGGTTGGGGCCACCGGTCGAGTTCACCAGGGAGAGCACCAGGTTGCCGTCCGGCTGCATCACCAGCGTGGACGCGTTGTCCTTCGCGGTGAGGCTCTGCCCCGGGGCGAGCACGTGGCCCCGGTCCAACGTCGCGGTACCCGGGTACGGGTCGTGCGACAGCTGGCAGTTGGGATTCGGTGCGGCCGACTCCGCGGCCTGTGCGGCCGACGGAACCCCCAGCAGACCGGTCGCGGTCAGCAGTACGACCGCGACATCGCGGATCACACGTCGCCGCATGATCGCCCCCCTTTGTGCGTATTCGTGCGATAAGTGTTCGCCGGCGAACTTATCACGGGTGTTCGAGTGGCTCGTTCGGCGGCCGGCGCCGGACGCGCCGCACCGGGACCGCCCACGCCCCATGGCCCCGACCGCTCTTGGGGTCCTGCCGCGCTGTCGGCCGACGGCCGAGCAGCGGCGGGAATCCTTCGCCCCCGTCGGGATGCGACCGGCAGGCGGGTCCCGCCGCCGCGGGTGGGATCGCGCTCACGGCACCGCGCCGTCGTCCAACCACCGGGGCGGCACCGGGAGGATCAGTGCCCCTGGGTGTCGGGGGACTTGACCGAGCCCGGCGCGATGGCGCGGAAGGCGTCGATCGGCAGGACGGGTCGGGCCGGCGGTGCGGCGCGCAGCAGGCTGGCGGCGCGGTCGATGATCTGCGGCAGCACGGCGTAGAGCGCGTCGCCCGGGCACTGGGTGAAGCACGCGTCGCGGTGCCCGGAGACGGCGTTGAACAGATGGCTGGTGCCGCTGGGGTAGCGGCTCTCGTTGCTGGTGGACGTCAACTCGGAGCGGCCGTGCGGGTCGACGCCGTAGGAGCCCAGTTTCCAGGCGGCCAGCTGGGCTATCGCCTCCACCACCGGCGCGGGCACCTGGACGCCGGGCTTGTAGGTGCCGATCACCGCGACGCCGACCGTCTCGTGGTTGAAGCCCTGCGCCTGCGCGCCGACCACCGCCTGGTCGACGCCGCCCAGGCGCCCCTCGTAGATCGTGCCGTAGCGGTCGACCAGGAACTGGTAGCCGATGTCGTCCCAGCCCCGGCTCTCCCGGTGGTCGGTGTAGATCGAGCGGATGATCTCGGGCACGTCCTGCGGGCGGTAGGAGTCGCCACTGGCGGTGTGATGGACGAAGATCGCCCGTACCACGTGGTCGTACTGCGCCTGGGACGGGCGCGGCAGCTGGTCGTTCTGCCACAGCGTGCGCGGCACGATGGGGGGCGGGGGCGGCTTCCACGGCGCGGGCAGCGGGTCCGCGCCGAACGCCGCGGGGGCGGGGCCGGCGGACGCGGACGAGGCCGGTCCGGCGGGTGACGCGCTCACCCGCCGCGGGCGCCCCGCCGCAGCCAGGGCGCCCGCCGCGCCCACCGCGGCCCCCTGCGCCACGCGACGCAGGATCCGGCGCCGGTCGATCTCCATGCCGCGAGATTATGAGCATCGGCAGCGGCCCGCACGTCGTCCTGCCCCCTCGTCCCCCCTGGGGAGCGGGAACCGGAACGGGCGTTCGCGATGCGAAGGGCGCGGGGACGGCTTTCACCGCACTCGAACCACCCTTGCCGGACTGAGGAGGAACGTTTTCGCGGACAGGCCCATCAGGCGGATATCCGTCCCGTGCTCGGCGCCGGTCCTGGCGCCGCTGGTACGGGTCGACCGGATGGGGGGCGTCACGGCCGCCTCGTACGCCGACGGCGCGTACGAGGAGCGCGAGCTGTCCGATCGGTACGCCTACCCGCGCGGGGACACCGTCGTCGGCGGACAGCGCATCACCCGTTCGGACTACGTCGATGGTTACCCCTTCATGTACCGGACCGGTTCCACCAACGGCCCGCCGTACGCCCCGGTCACCGGCTGCGCCTGCCCGACCCGCCGGCCGTGCTGGGCGGCCACGGGGGCGCGGCGGTGGCCCTCGACCCGGCGGCCGGCGCGATCCCGGCGCCGGTCGGCACCGTCTCGCGTTGACGGCCCGCGGCGTCCTCGCGCAACAGACACGCCAGCGGATCGAGTTGGCACAGCACGTCAGCCCCCGTGCCAGGAAGGGCAGCGGCCGGGGGCTGTCGGAGGATCACGCGCAGGTCAGGAAGTCGAGGAGAAGGCCCCCGCTCCCACCTCGGCGACGAACGCCCGCCACGCGTCGGCAGCGAAGATCAGTGCGGGCCCCTCGGGGTCCTTCGAGTCTCGGACGGGGACGACACCGGGGATGTTGGCCGCTACCTCGACGCACTGTCCGCCGGACTGGCTGTAGGACGACTTGACCCAGGGAGCGCCCGTCAGGTCAGCAGCGGTGATCATGTGTGCATTTCCTCTCGTACCTTGCGGATCATTGCCAGGGATGCAGCCTGGGGCAGCGCTTCCACCTGGAGCCAATCGTAGTTCCTGTCCCACGCACGGGTGATCACGAGATCGCGTTCCAGCAGCCCGCGTTGCTGGGCCTCCGAGTAAGCGAGAGTGGTGCGGTCCGGCAGCAGGAGCGTCACCCCGAGCATGAACGGAGCCCGCTCGCCCAAGTCATAGGGGGCGACCTGGATGATCACGTTCGGTCGCTCAGACATGTCCTCCAGGTGGACAAGCTGAGGGGCCATCACTGCACTGCCTCCGATGGGCCGACGGAGACAGCTCTCGTCCAACACGGCGTGTACGAGGGGCGGTGGAGTTCGATCCAGTGCCCGTTGGCGAGTGAGCAGGAAGGCCACTCGTTCGTCCGCCCGGGCTTGAGTGATGTCCCCGCGCTTCACGGCTGCCGAGGCCAGCGCCGTCGCGTACCCCTCGGTCTGGAAGAGCCCCGGGATCAGGTTCAACTCGAACATTCTTATCTCGTCGGCTCTGGCCTCGTGGCCGGCGAATTCGGGGAACCCCTCGACCATCGCAGGGTGCTTGAGGTTCCACCACATCAGCTCGAGCGTCCCGCCTGTCTCCAGCTCTGCATCCGCCTTGACCGCGAACTTTCGCGAGGGGGATTTGAGTGCAGTTTCCAGGGCGGACACGTAGCTGTCCGAGCAGCCGACGCGGTCGGCAAGCTGCCCCTGCGTTCAGCCCTTGGCAGTGCGTGATCTGCGAAGTTGCGTCCCAAAGGACGCCAGTGGACTTGATGTCAGATCAAGATCTTTGCGGTTCAAGCGCATTACCCCCAATTCCACTTCCTCGGTTCGGCAAGTTGCACAGCTTCCGATGCCAGGCGAATCTGATCTCGCCTTGTAGCGACCCCGCTACGGAGAGGAGCGACGCCGTGCGGAGACGGGCCGAGACCCCGGCAACGATCTACCATCCCCAAGTTGGCGAATTGGTAAGTGAGTTGGTCAATCCAGAACGGCGGGGCGTCTTCATGGCGGAGGCGTCCGGGCTGATCTACCTTCGCCCGGAAGGGGGAGGTGTCGAGTGGACAACGAAACCTCACCTCATTCAACCAGTCGACAGCACACCGAAGTTGATTTCCGCCGTGCGGCCGAGCACCTCCCGGCGTGCCGAGTGCGTCACCCTCCCCGAGGTCCCGTGACGGCCCCGGCCGGCGAAACCGTTCCGCCGCCCCCTCGCCGCCAGTGGCGGCGGGACCACCAGTAGACCCCCGCGCCGATTCCCTGGGGAGGGAACCCCAGTCGGCACGGGCCACCCACCCCGATCGCGGACAACCGCGCGGCAGCCGATCGGGGCGGGTGTTACCGCCGCGCAGAACGAACGGAGCACCAAGTGGTCTGGGATCGCACGCACTTCAGGAACCCGCCCGCCCGCCGGATCACCGCACAGGCCGTGCTCGTCCACCCGAGCGGCGACACGGTCGTCATGCTCGACATGGCACACCGCCCGTGCCCGTGGATTCCCGGTGGCCACGCCGAGCCGAACGAGCCCCCGCATATGACCGCGCGTCGGCTGGTGGTCGCACAGCTCGGCATTGACCTGCCGTTCACCAGGGCCGACCTCGCACTGGTCGACTACTCGCGCGCCAGGCCCGAGAGGGACGAGCGCGAGGGGTACGACTTCGTCTTCCTGCGCCGCCTCACCCGGGTACAGGCCGCCATGGCGCGACCCCTCCAAGCCGCCGGGCCCGACCTGCGCGGCTTCGACTGGGTGAGGCCCGCAGACCTCCCCGACGTCTGTGAGGGGCACCACGTGCGACAAGTCGCCGAAGCGGTCCGCTGGTTCGACACCAGGTCGTCCGCCGCTCTCATGATGTCGGGAGTGCTCGCCGAGTGACGGCGAACTGCCCGCCGCACGACTGTCCGCCGCACGGCTGAGGACTCCGGGGCGGCCAGGTCCGCGGGAGGTGCTTCCACGTGCTCGAACCGCGCGATGCCGAGAGGGCGCGCCGAGCGGGCACGGCGGCACGAGTGGCCGAAGCCGCGAAGAAGCGTGCGGCCGAGCGGCTCCGGGCGCTGGAGGAGGCCCGCGGGACCAGCCGGTGAGGCGGGCGGTTCAGCGCAGGACGTCGCCGAGCCGGGTGAAGGTGTGGCCGGCCGCCAGGAGTCGTGGGACGGCGGCGGCGATGCCGGCGGCGGTGTGGCCGGCGGGCTGGTTCATGTGGGCGAGCACGATCGCGCCCGGTGGGGCGGCGCCGACCTCGCTGTCGATCTCGGCCGTGGGGTAGGTCGCGCCGGCGTCACCGTTGACGGTGAGGCCCACGGCCCGCTCCCCCAGCTCGGCCACGATGCGGGCGGCCACGTCGTCGTAGTGGGCGGTGCCCGAGCGGAAGAACCGTGGTGGGGTGCCGAGCAGTTCGGTGAGCCGGTCGTGGTTGCCGGCGACCTCGTCGAAGACCTCCCCGGCGTTGCGGGTGCCCGCGATGCCGTAGGCGGAGCGGCCGGAGACCGACAGTGGGCGGTGTCGGGTCCCGTGGTTGCCGATCTCGAACAGCGGCTGCGCGGCGAGCGCGCGGAAGGCCTCGGGATTGGCGTCGATCCAGCGGGAGTTGAGGAACAGCGTGGCGGGGACGGCGCGTTCGCGCAGGAAGTCGATCAGCGCCTGGTCGTAGCCGGCGCCGCCGGGTCCGCCGCACGCGTCGAAGGTCAGCTCGATCTGCCCGTGCCCCGGCGGGAGTTGGTCGAGCACGCCCGGAACGCCGGTGCCCCAGCTGGTCGGTATGGCGTCGGCGTAGCGGGCCACCACGTCCGCGCGGCCCGGCATGGTCGGCGCGGCGGGCGCGGCGGGTGTCGCGGATGCGCTCGGCGCGGCGGACGGGGCGGACGGGCTGGGTGGGCCCGGTGTGCCGGGGGTGGCCCAGTCGGCCCGTGGACCGTTGGACGCGGTGCACCCCGCCAGCACGCCGCCGGCGACGGCGGCCAGGACCTGGCGGCGGTCGACGGGCATCCACTCCTCCAGCACGTCCGTGCGGCCTGGGCCGGCACCGGCCCGGGGTGGGATTCGGGTCATGTTGCCACGCCGCGGCGGGCCCGGACCGGCGACACCCCGGCGGCCCCTGGGCCTGGCGGTCGTGGCCGCCTCGAGGGCCCGGTGGGTACCGTGCATACACCGCGGGCCGACGCGGGTGGCCGCGCGGGCGAGGGAGATGGATCGGGTGGCGAGTGGAGCTGGGGGTCCGGGCGGGCAGAGCGCGGGGAGGCTGCGCAAGGTGCCGCTGAGCAACCCGGGCCGGCGCCGGGAGGTGCTGGACGCGGTGCTCACGCTGCTCGCCGAGGTGGGCTACGAGCGGCTGACCATGGACCTGGTCGCCCAGCGCGCCCGGGCCAGCAAGGCCACCCTGTACCAGCGCTGGCCCTCCAAGGCGCAGCTGGTGGTGGACGCGCTGCAGGAGCACGAGCCGGTGCTGGCCGACCAGGACACGGGCTGTCTGGTCGAGGACGTCCGACGGCTGCTGCGCTCGTGGCTGGCCGGCTGGACGCGGTACGACCGCGGGCTGCTGATCGCCCTACTCGAGGGCAGCCGGACGGACGCCGAGCTCGCCGGTCTGCGCCGCGAGCGGCTGCGGCGTCCGGTGCGGGCGGCCGCCGAGTCGGCCCTGGCCAGGGCGCGCCGGCGGGGGGAGATCCCGGCGGGCGTCGATGGGGAGCTGCTTCTGGAGATGCCGTTCGCGCTCGTGCTGATGCACGTGCTGGTCCAGGAGGAGGAACCCGGTCCCGAGCTGATCGACCGGATCGTGGACGGAGCGCTGGCCCCGCTGCTGGGTCAGTCGGGTGGCGGGCGCGGGGGGCGGGGGGCGGACCCGCCGCCGGATCGGACGCGTACACCTCCCGGATAGAACGATGTCGTACTACCCTGCGATTGGAGGGCCCGGAAGCGAGGGCCCCGAAGAGCACGGCTGGACGAAGGGACCACCTCCCATGACCACCACCCAGCCTGCCGCGGTGACCATGCCGACCCACCGCGGCTGCCCGTTCGACCCGCCGCAGGAGTACGAGCGCCTGCGCGCGCAGGACCCGGTCGCCCGGCTGGCCTTCCCCGACGGGAAGACCGGCTGGCTGCTGACCCGGCACGAGGACGTCCGCGCCCTGCTGGCGGACGACCGGTTCAGCTCCGACCGGCTGCGGGCCTCCTCCCCGGTGCGGCGGATCCCGTTCCGCCCGGAGGACGTGGGGCCCCGCTCCGGCATGCTCCTGTCGCTGGATCCCCCCGAGCACACCCACTACCGGCGGATGCTCACCCGTTACTTCACGGTGCGCCGGATGCGCGCGCTGGCGCCGCGGATCGAGCAGATCACCGCGGAGCACCTGGACGCGATGGAGCGCACCGGGCCGCCGGTGGACCTGGTGAAGACGTTCTCCCTGCCGATCCCCTCCCTGGTCATCTGCGAGCTGCTCGGCGTGCCCTACGCCGACCGCGAGCGGTTCCAGCACTGGACCTCGACCCTGCTGAACCTGGAGGTGCCGGAGGAGACCGCGCTGGTGGCCCGGGACGAGCTGCGCGACTACATGCTCGGCCTGGTGGCCGACAAGCGGAAGCACCCCGACGACGCCCTGCTCAGCACCCTGATCGCCGACGACGGCCCGGAGGGCCGGCTGAACGACCGGGAGGTGGCGGGGATCGGGCGGCTGCTGCTGGTGGCCGGCCACGAGACCACGGCGAACATGCTGGCGCTGGGCACCTTCACCCTGCTGACCCACCCCGAGCAGCTGCGCCGGCTGCTCGAGCACCCGCAGGACATCGACCGGGCCGTCGAGGAGCTGCTGCGCTACCTGACCATCGTGCAGTTCGGCACCGTGCGGGTGGCCCGCGAGGACGTCGAGATCGCCGGGCGCCGGATCCGCGCCGGGGAGACCGTGCTCGCCTCGCTGCCCGCGGCCAACCGGGACCCCGAGCACTTCGAGCGCCCCGGGGAGCTCGATCTCACCCGCGAACCCTCCCAGCACGTCTCCTTCGGGCACGGCATCCACCAGTGCCTGGGCCAGCAGCTGGCCCGGGTGGAGATGTCGATCGCCTTCCCCGCGCTCTTCGAGCGCTTCCCCACGCTGCGCCTGGCCGTGCCGCCCGAGCAGGTCCCGATGCGCGACGACATGGCCATCTACGGCGTCCACGCGCTTCCCCTCACCTGGGGGTGAGCGCGGTGAAGATCCGGATCGAGATCGACCACGACCGCTGTCGCGGCGCCGGGCAGTGCGCCCTCAACGCGCCCGAACTCTTCGACCAGTCCGACGAGGACGGCACCGTCGTGCTGCTCGACGCCCAGCCCCCGCCCGAGCAGCACGGCGCCGCCCGGCTGGCCGCGGCGCTGTGCCCCAACGCGGTGATCAGCATCGTCGAGGAGCCCGGAGAGGAGCCTGGCGAGCAGTCCTGAGCGCGCTGTCATCCGGGCGCCGGGGCGGGCGGTGTGCGACTAGGGTCTGACGGGTCATCACGAGCCAGTCAGACCAGAGGGACCCGCCCGCCATGTCCGCACCGCCCGCCCGCGACCAGGAACCCCGCGACCAGGAAGAGAGCGCCGTCACGCTGGAGCGACGCGAGGGACCGTACGGGGAGGTGGTGCTGCGCCGGCGCGGCGAACACTTCGAGATCATCGCCAACGGCTGCTTCCTGATGGACACCGCCGACGGCCGCTCCGAGCGGCTGCTGGTCCAGGCCGCGCTCGACGAACTCGGCACGCCCCGCCCCTCGGTGCTGATCGGCGGCCTGGGGGTGGGCTTCTCGCTGGCGTACGCGGCCGCCGAGCCGCGCTGGGGGCGCATCGCCGTGGTGGAACGCGAGGACGCCATCATCGACTGGCACCGTGGCGGCCCGCTGGCCGCCTTCTCCGCCGGCGCCCTCGACGATCCGCGGGTCACCGTCCTGCACACCGACCTGCTGGCCTGTCTGGAGGCCGACGGGGAGGGCTATGACGCGCTCTGCCTCGACATCGACAACGGCCCCGACTGGACGGTCACCGACGCGAACTCGGCCCTCTACGGCCCGGCCGGGCTGGCCGCCGCCCAGCGCCGGCTCAAGGCGGGCGGGGTCCTGGCCATCTGGAGTGCCCGGCCCTCGGCCGCCTTCGAGCAGGCGCTGCGGGCCGCCGGCTACGCCGACGTGCGCACCCTCGAGGTCGCGGTGGCCACCGGCGCGCCGGACGTGGTGCACCTGGCCCGCCGCCCCTGACGGTACGGACCCGAACGGGTCAGCACGAGTGGCCGCCGCTCACCGGGCCGGGTGAAGGTGGTGCCCGAAGCCGGGCCGGCCGGGCCCGACCGCGACCTCAGGCGGATGGCGTGCGACGAATCAGCGAGTGGGTGCCGGGCGGGCGCCCGGACGGCGTGGCGGTGATCGCGGTGGCCTGTGCCGCCGGGATGCTGGCACTGACCGCCTGCGGCTCCTCCCACACGACGGCGAAGCCCGCCGCCAGCGGCGGCAGCTTCTCGCCGAACCCCAGCAGCTTCTCCGGCTCGCCCCCGGCTCCCGTCGCCTCCCTCGCCTCCGCGGCCAAGGCGTCCACCTCGGCCGCGGCGGCCTCGGCCTCGGCGGCGGCGGCCTCCTTCGAGGCGTCCGTGTCGGCCCAGGCCTCGGCCAACCGCAGCGAGGCCGAGAACGCGCTGGCCTCGGCCAGCGGCAGCGGCAACGCGGTGGGGGACGTGACCCTCACCGGCCTGCCGAAGGACCGCTCCGGCGGCGTCAACGCGGCCGTGGTGACCGTCATGAACCGCACGAACGCCACCGCCTCCTACGCCGTGAAGGTGGAGTTCCTCGACCCCTCGGGCCACGCCGTCGACAGCACCGTGGTCGGCTCCAGGGACGTCGCGCCCGGCGCCAGCGGCTCGGCGATCGCCTACACCCCGAAGGACCCCGACGCGGCCCTGGTGGCCAAGGTGGTCCAGGCCCAGCGCTACTGACCCGCTCCCCCACCCGCGCGCCCCGCAGCGGTGGCGACGATGAACTGTCGCCCGCTGTTGGTGAAGTGTTTGCCCGCAGGGCCGGTTCCCTGGCGGCTACCTGCGGGTAACGTGCGCTCTCGGCCGGCAGGGGGCCGGTCGGAGCGTCAGGAGGGGGATCCCAGATGTCCGCGATCAGCCGGCGCCGCTTCATCGGCGGCGCCTCCGCCGTGGCCGCCACGGCCGCGCTGTCCCTGGCCGGCGGAACCTTCGCCTCGGCGACCGAGCGGGATCGCGCCCTGGCGGCGGGCGCGGCCCGTGCCGTGCGGATCGGTGGGACGACCCTGGAGCAGGTGGCCACCCCCACCGGCGCCACCGGCTACCGGCGGCTGCTGGCCGGACCGGGCTGGCCGCTGGTGGTCCGCCCCGACCTCGCCGCCGCGGCGCCCGGGCGCGACGACCGCCGCACCGCGCTGGCCAGCTTCGTCCAGTTCACCGACCTGCACCTGGTCGACAGCGAGTCGCCGACCCGCTTCGAGTACCTGGCCCGCTGGCTCGACGGCGCGTACCGCCCGCAGGAGACGCTCACCGTGCGCGGCGCCTCCTCGCTCATCGAGCGGGTCAACTCGCTGGCCACCGGCCCGTACACCGGGCTGCCGTTCAGCCTGGTGATGGCCACCGGTGACAACACCGACAACCACGAGCAGATCGAACTCGACTGGTACCTCTCGGTGATGAGCGGCGGTCAGCTGACCCCCAACAGTGGCGACCCGAGCCGCTACGAGGGCGTGCAGAACAGCGGCGGCGCCGCCTACTGGAACCCCGAACTGTCCTACCAGGACTCCTACAAGGCGGTGGGCTTCCCCGAGATACCCGGCTTCCTGACCGCCGCCGGACGCCCGTTCAACGCGCCGGGCCTGCGGGTGCCCTGGTACACCACCGTCGGCAACCACGACGACAGCATCGAGGGCACCCTGCCCGACCTCGGCCTGCTGGGCTCCGTCTACACGGGCGATCGCAAGCTGGAGGGCTGCGACGACGCGGACGCGGCGAAGCTGGCCGCCCTGCTGCAACACGACCCGGCCTCCGCCGTGCTGCTGCTGGGCCGACTGCTCTCGGACGCCGACGCGGTGCGCCACGTCACCCCCGACGAGCGCCGCAAGCCCTTCACCGTCAAGGAGTTCGCCAAGGCCCACCTCAACCCGGCCTACACCGGCCCGGGCCCGGTCGGCCACGGGTTCACCGCGGACGCCGCCGCCAGCGGCACCCTCTACTACACCTTCCGGATCGCGGACGGGGTGCTCGGCGTCAGCCTGGACACCACCAACGCGGCCGGCTGGGCGGACGGATCCATCGGAACCGCCCAACTTGGCTGGTTGGAACAGCAGTTGCAGTCCCACAGCGACCACTGGTACGACCCCGACGGGCACCTGGTGCGCGGTGGGGCGGGCAACGACCTGATCGTGCTGTTCAGCCACCACACCAGCACCACCATGGGCAACTTGCTGCCCGACCCGCGTCACCTCTTCGAGAAGCGGCACAACGGCACCGAGCTGGTGACCCTGCTCCAGCGCTACCCCAACGTGGTGGCCTGGGTGAACGGCCACAGCCACCAGAACCGGATCACCGCGCACGGCCACGCCGTCGCCGAGCGCGCGTTCTGGGAGATCAACACCGCCTCGCACATCGACTACCCGCAGCACGCCAGGATCATCGAAATCGTCGACAACGGCGACGGCACCCTCTCGCTGTTCACCACCCTGATCGAGTCCGCCGCCCGCTACGCCACCGACTTCGCCGACACCTCCGACGCCGGCCTGGCCGCGCTCTACCGCGAACTGTCCTTCAACGACCCCTACGCCACCCCGGCCGTCAAGCTCGGCACCGCACTGGACCACAACACCGAGCTGCTGCTGGCCAAGCCCGGCCACTGACAGAGGAGTTGACCGGACCAGGGCGGCCCGCGGCCGGTCCTCGGTGGGGCCGGTCGCCGTCGGCGGCGGCCGGCCCGGGTCCGGGCCGCAGCGGGGCGCTGCCGGCGGCGAGGGCGGCCGAGGTGTCCGCAGGTGGCCGGATGGGTGACAACCGGTCAGCGGAGCGAGCTCGGAGGCGGTGGGACCGGCCAGCCCGGAGAGGCTGTTGTCGCGGGTCACCACGGTGGATCAGCCGGGAGAGTCCGGTAAGCACCGCGCACCGCCCAGCCGCCGGTGCCGCCCGTCCGTACACCGAACGCAATGCATCGATCGAGTGATCCGGGCCGCCTTCGTGTTGATACGGCCGGGTGCGGTTGGAAGAGGAAGAGGCATGCAGACCGACAGCTTGACGAGGTTCCTCAACGCCCTCACTCCGGCCAGCCGGGAGGGCGTGCGGCAACTGCCGAACGAGACGCAGCAGAAGATGGCCGCGGCCTGGGAGAAGTACCTCACCGACGACACCGACCTGCTGTCGCTGGACGAACTCGACCCGCACACCGCCGAGCACCAGGCGGCCGAGCACGTCGTCAAGGAGTTCGGCTGACTTCCCCGAGGCGGTGAACCGGTGGGGAAGGCGCCCCGCCGGGTGCCGGGCGGGCGTAGGACGGTCGGCGGGGGTCCGTCCAGTCGAGAGGGTGCACGTTGAAGACCGCTTCCATGGCGCTGGGTGTGCTGCTGGCCGCGACGGCGCTCTGCGGCGCCGCGCCCGCTCCCGCGCTGCCGTCCAGCCGGACCGTCACACTGAGCGGCGCGGACGAGGGGCGGACGGTGAGCGTGGCGCGCGACGACGTGGTGAGGGTCCAGCTGGCCGGGGTCCGCGACGGCGACGGGAACACCTGGGCGTGGAGCGCGCCGCAGGCCACCGACCCCGGTGTCCTGGAGCGGACCGGCGGCGGGACCTCGCCGGGCGGCGACGCGTTCGGGTCCTTCCGCGCCGTCGGCGCCGGCACGAGTGACCTCACCTCGGGCAGGAGCTGCCGTCCCGCCCCCGGGCGCCTCTGCCCGCGTCTGGTCCTCGCCTGGCGGGCCGCGGTCGTCGTGAGGTGACGGCGGATCGGGTGACCGGCGCTGTCAACACGTCAACCTGACATACGGACCATATGCGCGTTCGGATGCGTGATAATGGCTGGCGCCCTCCCGTTCCTGCTGCCGCGGAGTCTCGATGACGACCCTCGCCGAGCTGATCAGAGTCGACCGGTCGAGCCCGATTCCGCTGTACTTCCAGGTCGCCGAGCGGCTGGAGCAGCTGATCTCCTCCGGGGAGCTGGCGGCCGGGGCGCGGCTGGAGAACGAGGTGGCACTGGCCGGGGAGTTGGGACTGTCCCGGCCGACGATGCGTCAGGCGATCCAGCACCTGGTGGACAAGGGGTTGCTGAGCCGCAAGCGCGGGGTGGGGACGCAGGTGGTGCACGGTCGGGTGCGCCGGCAGGTGGAGCTGACCAGCCTGTACGACGACCTGGTGCGGGCCCGGCGCAGACCGCACACCCAGGTGCTGCGGCTGGCGCGGGTGGCGGCGCCCGAGCAGGTCGCGGCGGCGCTGCAGCTCGCGGTGGGTGTGGAGGTGTGGGCCGTTGAGCGGCTGCGGTTCGCGGACGGGGAGCCGTTGGCGCTGCTGCGCAACCACCTGCCGGTGGGCCTGTGTCCGATGAGCGAGCGGCTGCTGGCCGGTGGCGGGCTGTACGAGCGGCTGCGCGGGGCCGGGGTGCGGTTGGGGGCGGCCGAGCAGTCGATCGGGGCCAAGCGTGCCTCGGCGAGCGAGGCGCGGCTGCTGCGGGAGGGGCGCGGCGCGCCGCTGTTGACGATGCGCCGTACCGCCTTCGACGTCGACGGGCGGCCGGTGGAGCACGGCGAGCACCTGTACCGGTCGTCGCGGTACTCCTTCGAGTTGACGCTGCCGACGCGCTGAACCGCGCTGGCGCTGGCCGGTGTTGGCCGTGGGGTGGTGGTCAATGCCAATTGGTCATTATGTCTTGACATACGGACTTCCTGATACCAGTCTGTGTGGCACCTCGGCGAGCCTCACCGAGCAGCACCGAGGGCAGCCCCAGGCTCCTTGCATGTCGCCTCTCCACCGTCACGGTTCCCCGCGTTCCGTACGCGGGTCGTACCCCGCCCCTGGAGGCAGTGCCATGACCCTCTCGTGGATTCCCGAAGGCCGGCAACCCGGCGCCCGGCGACGGCGGTTACGTCCGCTGGCGGTGGCCTGTGCGGGGGTGGCGGCGCTGCTGCTCGGCTCGGCGTGCAGCGGTCCCGGTGCGCAGGGCGCCGTCGGCGCGCCGGTCGGTTCCGTCGCGCCGGTGGGCGGTGGTGCCCTGCGGGTCGCGGTGATCACCCATGGTGGTGCGGGTGACGCGTTCTGGAGCGTCGTCAAGAACGGTGCGCTGGACGCGGGCCGGCAGCTGGGCGTGCAGGTCGCCTACGACTCCGATCCGGATCCGGCCGCGCAGTCCCGGCTGGTCGACAACGCGGTGGCGCAGCACGTGGGCGGGCTGGTGGTCTCGATGGCCGATCCGGACGCGTTGCGGGCCTCGGTCAGGGCGGCGGTGGCGGCGGGCATCCCGGTGGTGACCGTCAACTCCGGTTCGGCGGACAGCGCGGCGTTCGGGGCGATCGGCCATGTGGGGCAGGAGGAGTCGGTGGCCGGCCGGGGCGCGGGCGCCAGACTCAAGGGGCAGGGCCTGCACAGGATCCTCTGCGTGATCCACGAGGCCGGGAACATCGGCCTCACCCAGCGTTGTGACGGCGCCGGGCAGGGCTTCGGCGGGGACGTGGTGGATCTCCAGGTGAACGGCGACGATCCCACCGACACGCTGGCGCGGATCCGTGGCGCGCTGCAGGCCGATCCGGCGCTGGACGGTGTGCTCGCCCTGAACGCCCAGGTCGCCGCCGAGGCCGTGCAGGCCGTCAAGGCGGTCGGCTCGAAGGCGGAGGTGGCCACCTTCGACGTCAACCCCGACGTGCTGGCGGCGATCCGGGGTGGGAGCATCTCGTTCGCCGTGGACCAGCAGCAGTACGAGCAGGGCTATCTGCCGATCGTGATGCTCAAGCTCTACCGGGGCAACGGCAACACGGTGGGTGGTGGGCTGCCGGTGCTGACCGGGCCGGCGTTCGTCGACCGGTCGAACGTGGACCAGGTCGCCGCGTTCGCCGCGCGGGGGACCCGATGAGCGCCGCCGGCCCGGGGGTGGGCCAGGTCGAGGAGCGCCCCGCGCTGTCGCACCGGTTGCTGTTGCGGCCCGAACTGGGCGCGCTGCTCGGCGCGCTGCTGGTCTTCCTGTTCTTCTCGGCGATCACGGGTGAGTTCCTCAGCCCGCTGGGGGCGGCGACCTGGTTGGACGACTCCGCCACGCTGGGGATCACGGCGGTCGCGGTGGCGCTGCTGATGATCGGTGGGGAGTTCGACCTCTCGGCGGGGGTGATGACCGCCTCGAGCGCGTTGGTGACCTCGCTGCTGTCGGTCCGCGCCGGGTGGAACGTGTGGCCGGCGCTGCTGGTCGCGTTGCTGTTCGCGCTGGCCGTCGGGGGGCTGAACGGGTGGCTGGTGGTGCGCACCGGGCTGCCGAGCTTCATCGTCACGCTGGGCTCGTTCCTGGCGTTGCAGGGGCTCGACCTCGGGGTGACCCGGGCTGTCACCGGGACCGTGCAGGTCAGCGGGATGCGGGCGACCGGCGGCTACCTGTCGGCCGGCTGGGTGTTCGCCTCCACCATGGACGTCGGCCACACCGCCTTCCCGGTCTCGATCGCGTGGTGGATCGGGGTGACCGCGCTCGCCTCGGTGGTCCTGCTGCGGACCCGCTTCGGTAACTGGATCTTCGCGGTGGGCGGTTCGGCGGCCAGTGCGCGGCAGGTCGGCGTGCCGGTGCGGCGCACCAAGGTCCTGCTCTTCATGGGCACCTCGGCGGCGGCCTGGCTGGTGGGCAGCGTCAACCTGCTGCGCTACACCACCGTGCAGGCCGACCAGGGGGTCGGGTTGGAGTTCCAGTACATCGTCGCCGCGGTGATCGGGGGGTCCCTGCTGACCGGCGGTTTCGGGTCCGCGGTCGGCGCGGCGATCGGCGCGCTGATCTTCGGGATGGCGCGGCAGGGGATCGTCTTCGCGCGGTGGGACAGTGACTGGTTCATGCTGTTCCTGGGTCTGATGCTGATCTGCGCGGTCCTGGTCAACAACACCTTCCGTCGCCGAGCCGAGAGGGTCCGCCGTTGAACACCGTCAGCGCCGCGGGCGGCGTGGGCGCGCCGCCGCTGTTGGAGGCCCGGGCGATCGGCAAGAGGTACGGGAGCGTCAGCGCGCTGCACGAGGTCAGCGTGCGGGTGACGGCGGGTGAGGTGACCTGTGTGCTGGGGGACAACGGCGCCGGCAAGTCCACCCTGATCAAGATCCTTTCGGGGGCGCACCAGCACACCAGCGGTGAGCTGCTGCTGGAGGGGGTGCCGGTCCGCTTCGCCTCCCCGCGCCAGGCGCTGGATTGGGGGATCTCCACGGTCTACCAGGACCTGGCGGTGGTGCCGCTGATGAGCGTGTGGCGCAACTTCTTCCTCGGTTCGGAGCCCACCCGCCGCTTCGGTCCGGTGCGGCTGCTGGATCGGCGGCTGGGGCGGGAGGGGGCGCGGGCGGCGCTGGCCGAGCTGGGCATCGAGCTGCGTGACGTGGAGCAGCCGGTCGGCACGTTGTCGGGTGGGCAGCGGCAGTGCGTGGCGATCGCCCGGGCCGTGCACTTCGGGGCCCGGGTGCTGATCCTGGACGAGCCGACGGCGGCGCTGGGGGTCAAGCAGGCCGGAATGGTGCTGCGTCACGTCGCGCGGGCCCGGGACCGGGGGCTGGGGGTGGTGCTGATCACCCACAATCCGCACCACGCCCACCCGGTGGGTGACCGTTTCCTGCTGTTGAAGCGGGGGCGGAGCCTGGGCTGCTACGCGAAGGGCGACATCTCGCTGGCCGAACTCACCCGTCAGATGGCCGGTGGGGTCGAGCTCGACGTGCTGGAGCACGAGTTACGCACCGATGCCGGCCCCGGAAGTCCGTGATCCCGTTTTGCCGAGCCACCCGACGAAAGGCCCGCCATGCGTGTCGGTCTCCTCGGAGCAGGCCGAATCGGCCTCTTCCACGCCTCAACTCTCGCCCAGCATCCCGCGGTTGGTGACCTGCTGATCGCCGACGCGGATCCGGCCCGGGCCCACGCCGCCGCCCAGCGGCTCGGCGGACCGGCCGCGGTGCGTGCGTACGACACGGTGGCGCAGGTGCTGGCCGCCGGTCCGGACGCGGTGGTCATCGCGGCCGCCTCCGACGCGCACGCCGAACTGATCGGCCGGGCGGCGCGGTTGGGCCTGCCCACCTACTGTGAGAAGCCGATCGCCATCGACCTGCCCGGCACCCTGGGTGCCCTGCGCGAGGTCGAGAAGGGCGACACCGTGCTCCAAGTGGGTTTCCAGCGGCGCTTCGACGCCGGCCATGTCGCCGCTCGGCGGGCCTACCGTTCGGGTGAGCTGGGCTTCGTGCACACCATCCGGACCATCACCGCCGATGCCGAGCCCCCGCCACCCGACTACCTGCCCGGCTCCGGTGGCCTGTTCAGGGACTGCCTGGTCCACGACTTCGACGCGGTGCGCTGGGTGACCGGGCGTGAGGTGGTGCGGGTGTACGCGGCCGGGGCCAACCGCGGGGACGCCTCGTTCGCCGCCGCCGGGGACGTGGACACCGCCGCGGTGGTGCTCACCCTGGACGACGACACGCTGGTCAACTGCACCGGCACCCGCTACAACGGCGCCGGCTACGACGTGCGGATGGAGCTCGGCGGCAGCCGGGCGCAGATCACCGTCGGTCTGGACGAGCGCACCCCGCTCAGCTCGGCCGAACCCGGCGCGCGAGTGGGTCCGCGGCGGCCGTGGCCGAACTTCCTCGACCGTTTCCACGACGCCTACCGGGCCGAGCTCGCCGCCTTCCTCGACGTCGCCCGCGGGCGCGCTCCCAGCCCGTGTACCGGGCAGGACGCCCTGGAGGCGCTGCTGGTGGCCGAGGCCTGCGAGCGCTCCCGCGCGCTCGGTGGCCCGGTGTCGGTGGAGAGCGTGCGCGCCGCCGCCCTCGCCACCAGCGGCCGTGGTCGGGAGGCGAGTTGTTGAGCGCGGGCGCGCTGCGGGTCGCGGCCGCGCCGATCTCCTGGGGCGTGTGCGAGGTCCCCGGCTGGGGTCACCAGCTCGCTCCTGCCCGGGTGCTCGCCGAGATGGCGCAGCTCGGGTTCACCGCGACCGAGTTCGGCCCGGACGGTTTCCTGCCCCTGGATCCGGCCGGGCGCGCGGCGACCCTGCGCGCGCACGGCCTGGTGGCGGTCGGCGCCTTCGTGCCGCTCGTGCTGCACGAGGCGGGCCATGACCCGCTGCCCGCCGCGCGTACCGCGCTGGCGGCGCTGGGTGCCTGCGGCGCCCACACGCTGGTGGTCGCCGCCGCCACCGGCCGGGGCGGCTACGACCGGCGGCCCGAGCTGGACGCGCCCGGCTGGCGCACCCTGCTGGCCAACCTCGGCGCGGTCTGCGAGCTGGCCGCCGCGCACGGCGTCACCGCGGCGCTGCACCCGCACCTGGGGACCCTGGTCGAGGGTCCCGCGGAGGTGGGACGGGTGCTGGAGGGCGGCGGTGTCCCGCTCTGCCTGGACACCGGCCACCTGCTGGCCGGCGGCACCGATCCGCTCGAGGTGGCCCGGCGGCATCCCGGGCGGATCGCCCACGTCCACCTCAAGGACGTCGACGCCGGCCTCGCCGCCCTGGTGCGGGCCGGCCGGCTGCGGTACGCGCAGGCGGTGGCGGCGGGGCTGTACCGGCCGCTGGGGCGGGGTGACGTCGACATCGCCGCCCTGGTCCGCGCCCTGCAGGGCCACGGCTACGGCGGCTGGTACGTGCTGGAGCAGGACACCGTTCTGAGCGCGGAGCCCGCTCCGGGCCAGGGGCCGATCGGCGACGTGCGGGCCGGCCTGGACTTCCTGCGCGCCCTGGGGCGGCCGTGAGCGCGCCCCACGACCTGATCGCCCTGGGCCGGGTCGGCGTCGACCTCTACCCCAAGCGGAGCGGGGTGCCGCTCGCCGAGGTCGGCGAGTTCGCCAGGTCGCTGGGCGGCACGGCCACCAACGTCGCGGTCGCCGCCGCCCGGCACGGCCTGCGCACCGCGGTGGTCACCGGCGTGGGCGACGACCCGTTCGCCACGTACGTCCGCTCGGCGCTGCGCGGCTTCGGGGTCGACGACAGCCAGGTGGTCACCGTGCCCGGGCGGCTGACCCCCGTGGTGTTCTGCGAGATCCACCCGCCGGACGACTTCCCGATCCTCTTCTACCGCTCCCCCGTCGCCCCCGACCAGTGCCTGACCGGCCAGGACCTGGACCTGGCGGCGTTCGCCCGGGCTCGGATGATCTGGATCACCGGCGGTGGCCTGGCCGTCGAACCCTCCCGCGCCACCACCCTGCTGGCCGCCGGTCAGCGCGGCCCGGACGCCGACACCGTCCTCGACCTGGACTGGCGGCCCTCGTTCTGGCAACGGCCCGAGGAGGCCACCGGTTGGTACGCCCGCGCGCTGGAGCTGGCCACCATCGCGGTCGGCAACCGTGCCGAGGCCAAGGTCGCGGTCGGCACCGACGACCCGGACCGGGCCGCCGACCTGCTGCTGGAGCGCGGGGTGCGGCTCGCGGTGATCAAACAGGGGCCGCGCGGCGTGCTCGCCCGCAGCCCGGGCGAGGAGGTCGTCATCGAGCCGATCCCGGTCCGGGTGGTCAACGGCCTGGGGGCCGGCGACGCCTTCGGCGGGGCGCTGGCGGCGGGGCTGCTGGCCGGGCGGGCGCTGCGGGAGGTCGTCGAGACCGCCAACGCCGCCGGCGCGTTCGTCGCCGGGCGCCTGGCCTGCGCCGACGACATGCCCGAACCGCACGAGATCAGGGAACTGCTGTGGCGTCACTTCCGCCGCCGCCCCCAGGACCCGCCGCTCACCGTGCCCCCGCGCGGCCGTACCGCCGGCATCCCACGGATCTGGGAGGAGCCCGATTGAGCCTCACCTCCCGGCCACGCCCGGATCTCGACCGGCTCACCGAGCTGCGGGCCACCGACCCCGGCGCCGTGCGCCAGGCGCTGCTGCGCCGCCTGCCCTTCGACCGCGCGGGGTTGGCCCGGCCGCTGTTCGTGCTGGCCGCCGACCACCCCGCCCGCGGGGCGTTGGCGGCGGGCGGGCGGGGTGGTGCGATGGGCGACCGGCACGAACTGCTCGCCCGCTGCGTCGAGGCCCTCGCCCGTCCCGGTGTCGACGGGTTCCTCGGCACCGCCGACCTGGTCGAGGACCTCACCCTGCTCGGCGCCCTGGACGACAAGCTGGTGCTCGGTTCGATGAACCGCGGTGGCCTGCCCGGGGCCGCCTTCGAACTGGACGACCGCTTCACCGGCTACGACGCCGCCGGCATCGCCGCCGCCGGGCTGGACGGCGGCAAGCTGCTGCTGCGGCTGGATCCCTCCGACGCCGGCACGGCCGCCACCTTGGAGGGCGCGGCCCGCGCCGTCGACGCCCTGAGCGAGCGCGGTCTGCTCGCCCTGGTCGAGCCGTTCAGCTCGCGGCGCGAGGGCGGACGGGTCGTCAACCGGCTGAGCGCGGACGAGCAGATGTGGGCCAACAACATCGCCCAGGGCCTGGGCCGGACCACGGCCCACACCTGGCTCAAGGTCCCGGTGGTGGCGGAGATGGAACGCATGATGTCCTCCACCACCCTGCCCGCCCTGCTGCTCGGCGGCGAGGGCGGCGGCGACGTGGAGGCGAGGTACGAGTCGTGGCGGCGGGCGCTGCGGATCCCGCAGATCCGCGGTCTGGTGATCGGCCGCACGCTGCTCTTCCCGCCGGGCGACGACGTCGCCGCGGCCGTCGATGCCGCCGCCTCGCTGCTGGTCCGCTGAAACCTCGAGGAGTCGTCTTGACCGCCGCACCAGACCAGGCCGGGTTGCACCTGCCCGACGGCAGCACGGCCCGTGCGGGCCACCGCTGCTGGATCGACCCCGAGAGCGCGGGCTGGCAGTACACCTCGCTGCGGATCCTGGACCTGCCGCCCGGCGGCGAGCGCACCTTCGCCACCGGGGAGAGCGAGTGGGTCCTGCTGCCGCTGGCCGGCGCCGCCACCCTCGACTGCGACGGCCGGCGGCTCGCCCTGCACGGCCGGCCCGACGTGTTCAGCGCCATCAGCGACTTCGCCTACCTGCCGCGCGATGCCACCGCCACCGTGCGCAGTGCGGCCGGCGGCCGGTTCGCCCTGGCCGGGGCCCGCTGCCAGGCCCGGCTGCCGCTGCGCTACGGCCCCGCGAGCGAGGTGCCGGTGGAGATCCGCGGCGCGGGCCACGCCACCCGTCAGGTCAACAACTTCGCGGGCGCCGGCGTGTTCGAGACCGACCGGCTGATCGCGGTCGAGGTCCTCACCCCGGCCGGGAACTGGTCCTCCTTCCCACCCCACAAGCACGACCGGCAGCGGGCGGGCCGGGAGGTGCGGCTGGAGGAGATCTACTGGTTCACCATCGCGGACGCACCGGACGGCACCCCCGGCTCGGGTTACCACCACGGCTACCCCTCCTCCGCCGCCTCCCGCTCGCGGGTGCTGGCCGAGGTCCGCACCGGGGACGCCGTGCTCGTCCCCGACGGCTACCACGGCCCCTCGATGGCCTCCCCCGGCTACGACATGTACTACCTCAACGCCATGGCCGGCCCGCTGCGCGGCCCCGACCGCGCCTGGCTGGTCCGCGAGGACCCCGCCCACGCCTGGATCCGCGACACCTGGGCCGGGCAACCGCCCGACCCCAGGCTGCCGTTGTGCACCGCCCCGGCCCCCTCGGAGGGATCCCGTTGACCACCGTACGGCTGACCTGCGCCCAGGCCCTGGTGCGGTTCCTGGCCCACCAGTTCACCGAACGCGACGGTGAGCGCCGGCGCCTGATCACCGCCTGCTGGGGCATCTTCGGTCACGGCAACGTCGCCGGCCTCGGCCAGGCGCTCCTGCAGGCCGGCCCGGACGGCCCCGACGGCATGCCCTTCCTGCAGGGCCGCAACGAGCAGGCGATGGTGCACGCCGCCGCCGGCCACGCCCGCCACAGCGGCCGGCTCAGCACGCACGCGGTCACCACCTCGATCGGGCCCGGAGCCACCAACCTGGTCACCGGCGCGGCCCTGGCCACCGTCAACCACCTGCCCGTGCTGCTGCTGCCCGGCGACGTCTTCGCGACCCGTCCCGCCGAGCCCGTGCTGCAACAGCTGGAGGCGCCGTGGGCGGGCGATCTGACGGTGAACGACGCGCTGCGCCCGGTCTGCCGCTACTTCGACCGGATCTGGCGGCCCGAGATGCTCATCGACGCGGCGCTCCGGGCGGTGCGGGTGCTGACCGACCCCGTGGACACCGGCGCCGTGGCCCTCGCCCTGCCGCAGGACGTCCAGGTGGAGGCGTACGACTGGCCCACGGCCTTCTTCGCCGACCGGATCTGGCCGATCCGGCGGCCGGGGCCGGACGAGGGCGAACTGGCGCGCGCCGTGGCCCTGATCCGCGCGGCGCGCCGTCCGCTGCTGGTGGCCGGCGGCGGCGTCCACCACAGCGCCGCCGAGCCGGCGCTGGCCGCGCTCGCCGAGGCCAGCGGCATCCCGGTCGCCGAGACCCAGTCCGGCAAGGGCTCGCTGCCCTGGGACCATCCCGCGCAGCTGGGCGCCATCGGCCACACCGGCACCGGCGCCGCCAACGCCGTGGCCGAGCGCGCCGACCTGGTGATCGGTGTCGGCACCCGCTGGACCGACTTCACCACCGCCTCCGCCACCCTGTTCGCCGATCCCGACGTGCGGTTCGTCAGCCTCAACATCGCCGCCCCCGACGCCCACAAGCTCGCCGGCAGCGCTCTGGTCGCCGACGCCCGCAGCGGCCTCGACCAGCTCACCACGGCACTGGCCGGGCACCGGGTACCGGACGAGCACCGCGCCGCCTACACGCGGGCGGCCCGCCGTTGGCGGCAGGTCGTCGACGAGGCCCTGCGGGCACCGGACGGCGCGGTGCGGCCGACCCAGATCCAGCTGCTCGGCGTGCTGGCCGAGACCCTCACCGACCGGGACGTGCTGGTGAACGCGGCCGGCTCGCTCCCCGGCGACCTGCACCGGCTGTGGCGCGCCCGCGACCGGCGGCAGTACCACGTCGAGTACGGCTACTCCTGCATGGGCTACGAGATCCCCGCCGCGCTCGGCGTGCGCCTGGCCGACCCCGGGCGGGAGGTGTTCGCGCTGGTCGGCGACGGCACCTACCTGATGATGTCGGGTGAACTGGTCACCGCCGTCCAGGAAGGCATCAAGATCATCGTGGTGCTGGTGCAGAACCACGGCTACGCCTCCATCGGCGGTCTGTCCACCGCCGTGGGCGGCGAGGGCTACGGCACCGCCTACCGTTTCCGCGCCCCCGACGGCCGGTACACGGGTGCGCCGCTGCCCGTCGACCTCGGTGCGAACATGGCCAGCCTGGGCCTGGACGTGCTGCGCGCCGACACCGTCGACGAGCTGCGCCACGCCCTGCGCGCCGCCCGCGCGGCGAGGCGCCCCACGGCCGTGCACGTGGAGACCGCCCCGCCGGACCCGGCCGCTCCGGCCCCCACCGCCTGGTGGGACGTCCCGGTCGCCGAGGTCGCCACCCGCGAGGCCGCCCGTCGCGCCCGCGAGCGCTACCAGCAGGCCAAACGCACCCAGCGCCGCCACCTGTGAGGGGGGCGCTCGCGGTGCCGGCGCGTCCCCGTGCCCCGTCCGGGTTCGCCCGGGCGGGGCACGGGGACGGGGGCCGGGGGTGTTACGCCTTGCCCCAGGTCCCGCTCTGCCACAGGGCGCCGCCCGTGCTGGGCCCGCCGTTCTGCTGGTAGACGACGACGTTGCCGTCGTCCTGCGCCTTGGCGTAGGCGCCGGGGCTGTTCCAGGTGCGGGTGGACCAGATGATCTGGTTGTTGCCGTAGATGTCCAGACCGCCTTGGCTGTCCATCACGGCGACCATGCCCGGGTGGTTCCAGGTGCCGGTGCTCCACAGCGCGGCGCCGTCGCTCTTGCGGTAGAGCACCAGGTTGCCGTCGGCCTGCATGACCAGCCAGGTCGTGTTCGACTCCACCCAGGTTCCGCCCGGCAGGCCGGTGTTGGAGGCCAGGGTGTCCGACGGGTTGTCGGTGTACTGGCCGTTGGCCTGGGTCGGCACGAAGCCGGTCCTGGTCTGCCAGAGCGGCTGGGTGGCCGAGTCGTTGCCGAGCATCAGGTCACCGTCGACCAGCGCGGCGTACACGCCGGAGTGGCCCCAGGTCCCGCTGTTCCACAGGGCGCCGCCCGTGGTGGCGCCGCCGCCCTGGCGGTACAGGACGAAGTTGCCGTCGTTCTGCATCACGGCGTACGCGCCGTTGTTGCCGTAGGTGTTGGTGCCCCACAGCGGAAGGACGTGCTGGCCGGTGGGACCGACCAGGTAGAGCACCAGGTTGCCGTCCGTCTGCATGACCAGGCTGGTGTCACCGCTGGTCATGTTCTGACCCGGCTGCAGCGACTGCCCCGGGTTCAGGAAGACGGGCGCCGCCGCGACGCCGGAGGCGGCCGGTGCCGCGTTGGAGCGCGCGTGCTGGCGCGGCGTCGACCGCGTCGGGGCCTTCGCCGCCGCGGCCCGTGCCGCGGCAGCCGCCGGTGCCGGCGCCGGCGCGGCCACGGCCGCGGGTGCGGCGGTGGCCAGCGCGGTGGCGCCGATCAGGAACACGGCGGCACGCTTGAGCATGCGATTGCGCATGTCAGGTAATCCCCCTCAGATGAGTAGTGCGACTTTCATACACTCGCGCGGACCGTTCGTTGACGGCGGGGCATCACTCGCACGAGTATTCGGGTCACGTGCGGTATGCCCAGGTCAGAGCGGACGGCGTCGCCGGCGAGCGCTTGGTCGATCGGTAGTTGCCGAGCCTCGAAGACCCCCCGGCGTCCCCCTGTCGCCGCTTCCCCCGCCCGGCACCGCCCAAGCTTCGTGGCCCGCCGTCGCGACGGCAAGGCATTATCGCGCCCGGGATCCGGCCGGCCGCTGATCGCCCGTCACGGCGCCGCTGGGGGATGGGGATCAGGCGGATCGGGTCGCCGTTCTTCTGTTCCAGTTGGGCGACCGCGTCGGCGGCGTCGGCCAGCGGGATGTGGGCGGTGATCGAGGGGGCGAGGTCGAGGCGGCCGGTGGAGGCCAGGCGGATGAGCTGGTCGACTGCGGCGGCGCAGGCAGTTGGCGCAGCGTCCGCAGGACTGGCCGGTCTGCAGGGCGACCCGGGTGTCCACCGTCCAGCTCCCGGCCAGGTCGGGGCCCAGGGTGTGGATGGTGCCGGCGACCTCGTGCCCGAGGGTGACGGCGGCTCCGGTGGCGTGGGAGGGGGTGAGGCTGGAGTCGATCAGGTGGACGTCGGAGAGGCACACTCCGGCGGCCTTGACCTCGATGAGCACCTCCCCCGGTCCGGGGACCGGTACCGGGACCTCCTCGACGGCGAAGCGCCGCGGGTCGAGGTGGAGACGGCCGGCGAGCATGGTGTCCATGGGGTACCTCGTGCGTTCTCGAAGGGGGTTGGGGGGTCAGCCGCCGTAGACGTCCTCGACGTAGCGGCCCTGGGCGATCAGGGTCCGCAGCCAGTCCTGGGCGTCCGCGTGGTCGGTGCCCGGGGTGCGCTCGCGGTACAGGCCCTGGAAGGCCTCGCGCACCCCCGGGGCCATCCGGGCGCCGTCGCCGCAGACGTAGACGTGGGCGCCGGCGTTCAGCAGCTGCCAGACGGTGTCGGCCTCGGCGGTGATGCGGTCCTGGACGAAGCGTCGGCCGGCCTCGGGGGCCTGACTGAAGGCCGGGCGCAGCGAGACGGCGCCGGCCCGCTCGGCGGCGTGCAGTTCGTGGGCGTGCAGGAAGTCGGCGTCGGGGGCGTCGCAGCCGAAGTAGCACAGCGCGGGGGCGAGCGGGGTGGCCGCGGTGGCGAGGTGGGCGCGGCGGTCCGCGATGGCGCCGCGGAAGGGGGCCAGTCCGGTGCCGGCGGCGATCATGATGACGGGGGTGTCGGCGGTGTGGTCGATGCGGAAGGCCTCGCGGCAGGGCTGGATCCGGGCGAGCACGGTGTCGCCGGGCTTCAGGGTGCTCAGGTGGGTGGAGCCGGTGCCGTGGAAGGTGCCGCGTCCGGAGCGGGCGGGGGCCTGGAGCACGGAGACCATGAGGTCGACGTGGTGGGGGTCGGTGGCCGGGGAGGAGGAGATGGAGTAGTGCCGGGGGCGGATCGCGGGCAGCAGGTCCAGCAGGACCGGCCAGGTGAGGGTCTCGCGCAGGGCGGGGTGGTCCTCGATGACGTCGAGCAGGCTGCGGTGGTCGTCCTCGCGCGCTTGCTCGGCGAGGGTGGTCAGGTCGGCTCGCTCGGGCGGGCAGGGGTTGAGCGCGGCCAGCGTGCGCAGCTGCCCGGCCGTGGGACGGTCCTGCAACTCGACGTGATGGGTGAGGAGTTGACGTATCGTCAGGGGCCGGTCGACGGCGAGGGCGCCGGGGCGCGGGCGGGTGGCGGCGATGTTGAGGACGGTGTCGAGGTCGGCGCGCAGCAGGCGGGCGGCGCGCTCGACCAGGGCGGGGCTGTTGGCGGGGAGCACGGTGAGGTGGTCGCCGGTGCGGTAGCCGGTGCCCTCGGGCAGGGCGAGACGGACCAGGCGCTTGACGCGCGGATAGTCGGGGCGGGTGAGGGTGTCGGTGTGGGTGACGGTCATGGCCGTCATGCCGTGCCGGGCGGCGAGGGCGTCCAGCGGCTGGCCGGTGACCTCGGTGACGGTGTAGCCGGGGCCGTCCTGCCCGGCGGGCGCTCCCGCGCTGGCGGGGTCGCCGTACTGGGCCAGCAGGGCGGTGCGCAGGGCGGCGGTGAAGTCCTTGACGGCGCCGGTCAGGTCGCCGGAGGCGTCCGCCTCGGCGCGCGGGAGCAGGCGGGTGGCGCCGAGCGCGGCGAGGCGCTCGTCGATCAGGGTGGGGACGCGCTGGTAGGTGGCGGACCAGTTGCGGTCGCCGACGCCGAGGACGGCGTAGCGCACGCCGGTGGCGGCACCCGGCTCGGCTTCCTGGAGCCACTGGACGAAGGCGGCGGCGTCGTCGGTGGGCCGGCCGTTGTAGGAGGCGGCGGTGATGACGACGGGCCGGTCGGTGGGCAGGGCGGCGCGGTGGTCGTTGAGCGGGGCGGTGGCCGGCTCGCAGCCCAGGTCGGCCGTGGCGTCGGCGAGCCCGGCGGTGAAGGCGCGGCAGGTGCCGTAGTTGGAGCCGTGCAGCAGCAGGACTGCGGTGCCCTGGTGGACCCGGGTGGGCCGGGCGTCGTCGGCGCCGGCGGCTGTCGTGCCGGCGGTGGCCGGGGTGGGCGCGGCGGTGGCGGGCAGGGCGGCGCGGTTCGCGGCGCGGTCGTGGGGGGTGCGCGGGAGCAGGGTGAGGGTGAAGCCGTCCGGCTTGATGGTCAGCGACTGCTTGAGCGTCAACCGGTAGTCGGCGTGGTCGATCAGCCGATAGCGTTGGACCAGCATGGCCAGCAGCATCGTTGCCTCGTGCAGCGCGAACTGGCGGCCGATGCAGGCGCGTTCGCCGGTGCCGAACGGTTTGAAGGCGTGCGGGGAGCGGGCCGCCTCCGCCTCGGGGGCGAACCGGGCGGGGTCGAACAGCTCGGGGTTGTCGCCCCAGGCCGGGTCGCGGTGCAGCATCGTGGTCAGCACGCCGACGCTCTGGCCGGCGCGTAGCGGGATGCGCCCGCCGAGCAGGGTGTCCTGGCGGGCCTGGCGGGCGAAGCCGGGGGCGGTGGGCCACAGGCGCAGGGTCTCGTTGAGGACCTGGCGGGTGTAGCGCAGCTGGCCGACGTCCTCGAAGGTGGGTTCGACGTCGGTGGCGTCCCCCCACAGCTGGTCCACCTCGCGTTGGAGCAGGCGCAGGGCGGTGGGGTGCTCGGTCAGGTGGTGCAGGGCGAAGGCGAGGGTGCCGGAGGTGGTCTCGTGGCCGGCGATCAGGAAGGTGATCACCTGGTTGCGGATGTTCTCCAGGTCCAGGGTGCTGCCGTCGCCCGGGTGCCTGGCGGTGAGCATCAGGCCGAGCAGGTCCTGCGGCTGCCCGGTCCGGGTGGCCCCGGCGCTGGTGCGGCGGGCGATGACCTCGTCGACCACGGCGGCCAGGTGGGCGGCGTCCGCGCGCATCGCCTCGTCGCGTTCGGTGTGGTCGAGGCCGGGGGTGCGGGACAGCCGGGTCATCGCCCACTCCAGGCAGCGGACCATGGCGCTGACGAACGGGTGCGGCTCGGTGCGTTCGAAGGAGCCGAAGTCGAAGCCGAAGCCGGCCAGCCCGATGGTGTCCAGGGTCATCCGGGTCATGTCCTCGGCCACCTCGACGGGGGTGCCGGTGGCGGCGCGGTGGTCCCAGGAGGTGATCAGGCGGCGGGCGACCCGCAGCATCACGGGGTGGTAGGTGCGCATCGAGCCGAGCGCGAAGGCCGGCATCAGGATGTCGTGGGCTCTGGCCCAGTTGGGTTCGTCGTTGTAGGCGGTGAACAGGCCGTCGCCGGTGAACTCCCGGACGTTCTCCAGCGCCGGGCCGACCGCCTTGGTGAACCGCTGCTCGTCGGCCAGCTCGGTGACCAGGTCCAGGCTGCTGACGAAGAGGGTGTCGTGGCCGTGCATGCGCTGCACGAAGGCCGGGCCGTGGCGGCGGGCCAGCTCCATGTGGCGCAGGGTGGGGGTGGCGGTCGGGCCGGCGGTGGAGAGGTCGATGACGGGGACGTCGCCGGCGAGGGTGACACGGTCGGCGTCGGGCCGCGGCACGAGCAGGGTCTCGGTCATGGGTGAGTTGCCCTCCGGATGGCGGGTTCGGCAGTGCCGCCGCCCGGGTGCGGGCGGTTGTCTCCACCCTGGCGCGGCGACCGGGTCATACGGGCGCCCGGTCCTACATGATTGTGTAGTGACCTCGGGTGCGCCGATCTTGCGCGGGCCGATGGCGCGGGTGTAGGCGGACGGGAGCACGGCATGGACTCTGGTGGCATGGACTCCTCCGGCGTGGCCGGCGGCCCGCCGGATCGTGATCAGGCGGTGGTCTGGCGCAACTGGGCGCTGCTCCTGTTCGACCGGCTGCCGATACCGACCGCGCTGTGCGACGCCCACGGGACGATCCTGCTGGCCAACCCGGCGATGGCCGCCGAGTGGGGCACTCTGCCCGGGCGGCTGGCCGGTCGCAGGGCGCTGGACCTCTTCCGCCCGAAGACCGCCGCCCGGCTCGATCCGATCGCCGACGCGGTCCGGCACCACCGCAGGTCGCGGTATCCGATCGAGGTGTCCTGGCACGCGGGCGGCGACGTGGAGCGGCACGGGGAGATGACCGTCGACCTGGTCAGCGACACGCCGGACGCCCTGCCCCACCTGCTCCTGCTGCTGCGGGTGCGGGACGAGGAGCCCGCCGCGCCCGCACCGCAGAAGGGTGCCGGGGTGCGGGTGAGCGCGGTGGAGGCGCGGATCCTGGCCCTGGCGGCGGGCGGCGCCACGACCGCGCGGATCGCGGCGGGGGTGGGCCTGACCGTGGACGGGGTCAACTACCACCTGGGGCGGCTGTCGCGGCGCTGGGGAACGGCGAACCGCACGGCCCTGGTGGCGCGGGCGTACGTGACGGGTGTCCTCGCGCCGGGCGTCTGGCCGCCAGAACCCGGCGGGACGGCGCCGGAGGCACCCTGAGGCGCGGCCTGGGGGGGCGGCCTAGGGTGCGGCCTGGGGGGCGGCCGGGGGGCGGCCCGCGGCCCGCTGCGGCGAGCCCACGTGACCACGGCTCGCGCCGGCAGTTGAATCGGCCCGGCAACCGTTCCTACCTGCGGAGACCTGATGCGCACCGTCATCCGACTCACCGTCACCGGCGCCCTGCTCGGCGCGGTCACCCTGGCCGCCGTCACGGCGGCCGTCGCGGCGAACACCGCCGCCTCGCTCCCGGCGATCTCCACGGCCCCGTCGGGCCCGTCCGCCCATCAGAGCGTTCCGGTCGGGGCGATCACCGACGTCGGCGACCTGACCAAGGTCGCCTACCTGGGCCCCGAACTCACCGGCTTCCTCGGGCGCTGACCACCGTCGCCGAACGCACCGTCACCGCGACCACTTCGGCGGCCCACCACCCTGGGCCGCCGGGGGCCGAAGCCCCGGTCAGCTGACGGTGGTCGTGCTGAGGGTCTGGCTGGAGGCGGGGTAGCACGTGGTGGGGACGTTGACGGTGAAGAACGCGACGGGGACGGTCGCGGTGAAGGTCAGCCCGGGGTCCGTGTAGCTGGTGCCGCCGAGCGTGGTCTGCACGGTGCTGCCGGACGCGCCGGCCTGCAGGTTCAGGGTGAGCGCGGGCAGCGTGAACGTGCTGCCGCCGGCGACCGAACTGTTCACCGTGATCACGACGTCGTTGCCGTTGACCGCGACGCTCGTGCCGCTGGGGTCGATGCCGGAGCCGCCCGAGGCCGACTCGCCGAGCAGGGTGGCGTTCGCGGGGATCGGGATGGTGAGTTGGATGTCGTTGATGGACTGGATGCTGTACCCGCTCACCGTGGTGGGGACGGTGAGCGCGTCGGGGGCGAGCGTGATGGAGAACTGGCTGCCGGCCGCCACCGAGTCCGGCGCGGTGGCGTCGACCCCGGCGTTGAGGTCGAAGGTCTGCGCGGAGCCGATCGGCGGCGTCGCCTGGCACGAGAAGTCGACGGCCGTGTCGGCCGCCGACGCGGGAGTCGCGCACAGCCCGGCCGCGATCGCCAGCCCGCCGGCCAGCACGATCGGAGCACGCCTGAGGAGGGGCGTCTTTCTCATCTAACTCTCCTGATTTTCCTGGGAGTTGGGACCTCAGCCCGGCCTTTCCCCGGCCATGCCAAGGGGTTTCAGGATGAGTGCCGCCCTTGATGACAACAAGCCTTGAAGCCACGGGACTTGAGAACGTTTTCAGCCATTCTCGGCACACTTCCCACGTCCCTGCCGTTCACGTGATAGAGGCCCCGCGGACAGCACACCGCAAGATCCGCGGCACGGCCCCGATACACTCCGTTGACAGCGAACTGACCCTCCGCCAGGAGTACGCACGTGGCCACGGCAACCTCCCGCACCACCCCTCCCCCGCCGCCCGAGCTCGACCCCTGCGCCATCCGGCGGTGGCGCGAGGAGGGCGGCGAGTTGATCGACCTGCTCACCCGGGCACGGGCGCTCGGCGGGGTCAGTACCCTGCGGCTCGGCCCCACCCCGACCGTGCTGGTCACCGACCCGGGCGCGATCCAGCACGTCCTCGCCCAGCACGCGGACCGCTACGTCAAGCGCTCGCACCGGCTGCGTGCCCTGCTCGGCGACGGGGTGCTGTCCGCCAGCGGCGAGCCCTGGAAGAAGCAACGCCGCTTTCTGCAGGCCCACTTCACCGGCCAGGGGATCCGCCGCTTCGACCAGCAGATGCAGGACGCGGCCCGGCGGACCGCCGAGCGCTGGGCGCACGCCGCGCGCACCGGCCAGGTCCGCGACATCGGCGAGGACCTGCGGTTCTTCTCCCTCGACACCATCTGGCGCTCGCTGACCGGGCACCAGGTGGACGAGGACACCTACCGTCGACTCCAGGTCACCGACACGGTGTTCGCCGCCCTGCCGCCCTTTCCCCCGGCGAACGCCGGCCCGCAGCCCGACCTGACCGCCGGCCTGGCCGAGATCGACGCGGTCGCCGCGGGTGCGGTCGCCGACGCCCGTGACAACCCGCCGGGGCCGGACGGCCCGGGCCTGCTGCGCACCCTGCTGGCCGCCGCGGCCGAGCACCCCGAGTACACCGAGCGGCTGATCCGCGACGAACTGGTCACCCTGCTGGTCGCCGGCTACGAGACCACGGCGACCACCCTGAGCTGGCTGTACCTGCTGCTCGCCGAGCACCCCGAGCAGCGCGCCTGGGCCCTGGCGGCCGGCCCGGCGGGTTCACCGGCGCGCGCCGAGGCCGTGCGGGCACTGATCAGCGAGACCCTGCGGCTCTACCCGGCGGCCTGGCTGATGCCCCGCTACGCCACCGAGGACGACACCCTCGCCGGCCACCGCGTCGAGGCCGGCAGCTCCATCCTCACCTGCCCCTACCTGACCCACCGCGACCCGCTGCTGTGGCCCGACCCCGACCACTTCCGCCCCCGGCGCTTCCTCGGCACCGACCACCGCCCCACCCAGCCCGGCGCCTACTACCCCTTCGGCATCGGCCCACGCGCCTGCCTGGGCATGCAGTTCGCCCTGCGGGAGATGACCGTCCTGCTCGACCACCTGCTGCCCGCCTTCACACCGGCCCTGCGAACCACCGTCCCCGCCAGGGCCGTCTTCGCCATCACCGTCCACCCCGACGGCCCCATCCCGGCCACCATCACCACCGAACCCTGAACCGCCGATCCGCGTCACCGGCCCACGGGCCGGTCACGGGTCAAGGTGGCCGCGCTGAACGCCAGCCCCCGGAAGGCGTTCCGGATGCCGGTGAGGGGCTGGCGGTCGCGGGTGTGGAAGACCTTGTTGGTCAGCAGGACCGCCCAACGACGTTGCCCGGGTGAGACCCACATGCCGGTGCCGGTGAAGCCGTAGTGCGCCCAGATGCCATCGGCGGGGTCGGTGCCGGGCGCCGGGTGCCAGAACAGGCCACGGGCCGGCTCCAGTTGGCCGGTGTGGACGGTCAGGGACTCCTCGGTCCAGGCGGGGCCGAAGGCGGCCCGGGTGGCCGCGGTGGTGGGGGCGAGGAGGTGGCGCAGGAAGCGGGCCAGGTCGTCGGCGGTCGAGAAGACGCCGGCGATGCCGCAGACGCCGCCGAGCAGGCGGGCGGAGACGTCGTGGACGGTGCCCTTGAGGTGGCGGCCGGTGTCCTGGTCGAGTTCGGTGGGCGCGCAGCGGGCGGCCAGGTCGGCGGGCAGCGGACCGAAGCGGGTGGCGTCCATGCCGAGCGGCGACCAGATCCGCGTGGTGGCGAGTCGGTCGAGTGGTTGGCCGGTGAGGTGTTCGGCGAGGTAGCCGAGGACGAGCGCGGCCCGGTCGGTGTACTCGACGGCTTCACCCGGCGGGCGGTGCAGGGCCTCCCGCAGGACACCCGCCCGGATGGCGGCGGGGTCGGTGCCGTAGAGCTCCTTCAGCTGGGCGCGCAGTGGGACGCCGGCGGTGTGGGTGAGCAGGTTCCGTGCGGTGACCCGGCCCAGGGGGTGGCCGGCCACCTCGGGCCAGAAGTCGCCGAGCGGTTCGTCGAGCGGGAGCCGGCCGGTCTCCCAAAGGGTGCCGACGGTCGACCAGACGGCCACGATCTTGGTGAGGCTGGCGACGTCGAAGACGGCGTCCGTCGGCATCGGCAGCCGCGGCCCGGTGGGGTCGAGGACGCCCACGGTGCCGCCTGCCCGGGTGCCGGCGGCGTCGCCGACGGCCCACACGGCACCGGGGTAGACGTGGTCGCGGGCGCCGTCGGCCAGGAGCCGGTGGATACGGTCGGCGTCGGGTGTCAACTGGTCACCTCCGAGGAGACCCCGGCTTCAGCCGTCGAAACGCCGGCCGGATGGGCGAGGGAGTACGCCACGCGTGTCCTGCCCGTCCGTGACCGCGGGCATCCCCGCGCACCCGGGCCGCTCTTCCCCACCACCCCCCTTTGCCGCGCTCCCCGGTCAGCGGTGGACGTGGTGGCTTCAGCGGTGGACGTGGTGGCTGAGGACGGCGTGCGGGTCGGGGCCGCCGGGGGTGGTGACGTGCGGGTCGGTGTGGACGGTGGCGGCGGTGAGGCGGGGCACGGCGTGGATGAGGGCGTGCTCGGCGTTGACGGCGATGGCGTGGGCCTGGAGGACGGTCAGCCGCGGGTCGACCACGATGTCGGTCTCGGCGCGCAGCACGTGGCCGATCCAGCGCATCCGTACCCGGCCGATGTGCCGGACGCCCGCGACGGCGCGCAGGGCGGTCTCCGCCCTGTCGACCAGCACCGGGTCGACGCAGTCCATCAGCCGGCGGTAGACCTCGCGGGCGGCGCCCCCCAGCACCCGCAGGATCGCGGCGGTGATCAGCAGGCCCACGATCGGGTCGGCGGCCCGCCAGCCCAGTGCCGCGCCGCCGGCGCCCAGCAGCACGGCGAGGGAGGTGAAGCCGTCGGTGCGGGCGTGCAGGCCGTCGGCCACCAGGGCGGCGGAGCCGATCCGGCGGCCGGTGCGGATGCGGCGGCGGGCCACCCACTCGTTGCCGACGAACCCGGCGACGGCGGCCACCGCGACCGCCCACGGGTGGGTGATGTCGCGCGGGTCGAGCAGCCGGTCGACGGCCTGGTGGGCGGCCAGCGCACAGGAGGCGGCGATGGTCAGCACGATGGCGATGCCGGCCAGGTCCTCGGCCCGGCCGTAGCCGTAGGTGTAACGGCGGTTGGCCGCCCGCCGGCCCAGGACGAACGCGATGCCCAGCGGCACCGCGGTCAGCGCGTCGGCCGCGTTGTGGATGGTGTCGCCGAGCAGCGCGACCGAACCGGACAGCGCGACCACCGTCGCCTGGATCACCGTGGTGGCCCCGAGGACGCCCAGCGACAGCCACAGGGTGCGCATGCCCTCACGGGAGGTCTCCACCGCGGAGTCGACCTTGTCCATGGCCTCGTGGCCGTGCGGGGTGACCAGGTGCGCGAGCCGGTGGCGCAGCCGCGCCCACCGGCCCTGGTCGTGGTGGCGGTGCTGGTCGCGGGTGTGGTCGCCGTGGTCGTGCCGGTGGTGGGTGCGGGTCTGCTCGCTCACGGTGCGTCGCGCCTCTCGGGCTCGGGCCGGCCGGTCCCCCTCACCATTGTGTGCATACGAGCGCACGCATGCATCCATGAGCTGCGCCCGGCCCGCGGACGGCGACGGCCGGCGCGCCACCGGCATCGAGGGCGGGCGCGGTGCGGCGGCGCGCGCTTCCCCATCTGCGCACGATCGCGTTCCCCCTTCCCCGCCGGTCGGGACGCCGTGGGGCTCGACCGGTTCACCGCTCCCCCGGCTCCCGCCGGCAAGGCCGGTGAAGTACAGAAAACTTGACACGATGTCGAGTCTGCTCAACACTTCCGATGTCACGTTTTCTTGACATGGGGAGTGGGAGTGGCCTTCGCGGAGAAGCGTGCCTGGATCATGGTCCTGGTCACGGTCACGTCGTACGCGGTGTACCTGGCCGTCGTCCTGGGGCGGCCGGGGGGCGTGCCGCTGGCCCGGGCGCCCTACGCGTCCGCGCTGGTGTGGACGGTCGGCGCGGCGGTCGGCGCGGCGGTCGTGCTGCACGTCGTGGTGGCGGCGCTGTCGGGCGAGGACGCGGGTGCCGAGGACCAGCGCGACCGGGAAATCCATCGGTTCGGCACGTACGTCGGGCAGTCGTTCGTGGTGGTCGGCGGCGTGGCCGGGCTCGTCCTGGCGATGGCCGGCCTCGGTCAGTTCTGGATCGCCAACGCGATCTACCTGGCGTTCGTCCTGTCCGCGCTGCTCGGCTCCGCGGCGAAGATCGTCGCCTACCGGCTGGGCTTCTGCCCGTGGTGAGGCCGACCAGGGTCACCAACACGATCCGCGCCCTGCGGTTCGCCAACGGCGAGATGACCCAGGCCGAACTCGCCCGTCGGGTCGGGGTGACCCGTCAGACCGTCATCGCCATCGAGCAGGGCCGTTACTCGCCCTCGCTGGAGATGGCCTTCCAGATCGCCCGCGTGTTCGCCGTTCCGCTCGACGACGTGTTCCAGTACCCCGAGCCCGAGGGAGAGACCCCGTGAAGGCCATCGTCCACGACAGCTACGGACCGCCCTCGGTGCTGCGCCTCGAGGAGGTCGAGCAGCCGGTGCCCGGCCGTGGCGAGGTGCTCGTACGGGTCCACGCCTCCGCCGTCGACCAGGGCGTCTGGCACCTCACCGCGGGTCTGCCGTATCCGATCCGCGCCACGCCCTACGGCCTGCGCGGGCGCCGGGCCCGAGTGCGGGGCGCGGACGTGGCGGGGGTCGTGGAGGCGGTCGGCCCGCAGGCCACCCGCTTCCGGCCGGGCGAGGAGGTGTACGGCAGCTGCGAAGGGGCGTTCGCCGAGTACGCGTGCGCCCAGGAGGACCGGCTGGCCCGGAAACCGGGCAACCTCGGTTTCGAACAGGCGGCCGCCGTCCCGGTCTCCGGGGTGACCGCGCTCCAGGCCCTGCGCGACGGCGGGCGGCTGCGGGCCGGGCAGAGCGTCCTGGTCATCGGCGCGGCGGGCGGCGTGGGCAGCTTCGCCGTGCAGCTGGCCAAGGCCTACGGCGCGCACGTCACCGGCGTCTGCGGCACCGCCAAGGTGGACCTGGTCCGCTCCCTCGGCGCGGACCGCGTCCTCGACTACACCCGCGAGGAGCCCACCGACGGCCGGCGCCGCTACGACCTGATCCTCGACATCGCCGGCAACCGCCCGCTGTCCCGGCTGCGCCGCGTCCTCGCCCCGCGCGGGACCCTGGTCATCGTCGGCGGCGAGGGCGGCGGCCGGTGGATCGGCGGCCTCGACCGGCAGCTGCGGGCGCTCCTGCTGTCCCCGTTCGTCGGCCAGCGGCTGCGTGTGCTCGCCTCCCGGCAGCACCACGGTGACCTGCGGCTCCTCGCGGAGCTCATCGAGGCCGGCTCGGTGACCCCCGCCGTCGACCGCGCCTACCCACTGGCCGACGTCCCCGAAGCCGTCCGCCACCTGCGGGAGGGCCGTGTCCGCGGCAAGCTCGTCATCCGGGTGCGCGAGGGGGTGTCCGGGCCGGCCTGAGGCCCCGTCCTCCAGGTCAGCGGCGCGGCCCGGCCTCGGTGCCCGCGGTGGGCGGGCGCTCGTCCTCGGTGCCCCGCTCGTCGTGGGCGGTGAATCCCCCCGGCGGGGGTGGTGGACGACCCGCGTGTCACCGCGCGAGCAGGGCCTGTTCCTGCTGTGGGGTGAAGCCCCTGGTCAGGGGCGGTTCACCGCGGGCGCGGTCCCAGGCCAGCACGTCGGCCGCCGTCACCTCCAGCGAGGTGGCGGGCAGGCCCGCCGCCCGGGCGCGGGCCGAACTGCGCTGCTGGGAAGGCCAGTTGGTGCGCACCAGCGGGAACAGCGGGGGCAGTTGCCCGGGTGGCGGCGAGACCGGCACGATCTCGACCCGGCTGCCCGCCACCCGCGCGCAGGTCTCGATCAGGTCCCCGAGCGTGGTCGGCTCGGCCGGTCCCACCGCGTGGAACGCGCCGCTCCGGTCGTCGACGAGCAGTTGCACCACCAGGCGGGCCAGGTCACGGGAGTCGATGATCTGCACCGGCTGCTCGGGGTCGGCGGGCAGTGCCACCCGCCCGCCGCGCGCGGCCCGGCGCACCCAGTAGGTGAACATGTCGGAGGGGTCGTGCGGGCCGGCCACCTTTCCCGGGCGCACGATCGTGGCGCGCGAGCCGTAGCGGGCCAGCACGTCGTCCTCGCAGGCCACCTTGGCCGGGCCGTAGGTGTCGTCGTCGAGGTCCGCGGTGCGTCGGACGTGCCGGACGGGGGCGCGGCGCGGGGTGGACTCGTCCGATCCCGGCGCCACGCCCGTGCGTTGGTAGACGGCGTGGCTGGAGATGAACAGGTAGCGGCCGACCCGCTCCCCCAGCGCGTCCATCGCCCGCCCGACCTGCTGCGGCAGGTAGCCGCTGACGTCCACCACGGCGTCCCAGCTGCCGTCGCGCAGTGCGGTGTGGTCGCCGGTGTCGCGATCGCCGACGAGCCGGCGCAGGCCGGGGAACAGGTCGGTGCCGGTCCTGCCGCGGCCGAACAGGGCGACCTCGGCGCCGGCGTGCAGGGCGTCCTCGACGATGGCGCGGCCGACGAATGAGGTGCCGCCAAGTACCAGGATCCGCATGGCGGTTGAGCCTACCGGTGGGAGGAGCGGGGTTCGAGGTGGAAGTCGAAGGCGACGGTGCCGGGGTCGAGGGCGCTGACGCCGCCGTCGACGGTGAGGACGGCGCCGTTGACGAAGGAGGCGGCGGGCGAGAGCAGCCAGGTGATGGCCTCGGCGACCTCGCGCGGCTCGCCGGGGCGACGCGTGGGGATCAGCCGGGTGGCCTCCTGGTAGGCGGCCTCGATGCCGCCCGTGCCCTCGCCCAGGCCCGCCGCCTGGGCGAGGCGCGCCATCGGCCGGTCGGCCATGTCGGTGCGCACCCAGCTGGGGCAGACGGTGTTGGCGCGCAGTCCGCGGGACCCGTAGTCGACGGCCAACGAGCGGCAGAGCTGGAGCAGGGCGGCCTTGGACGTCGCGTACGCGGCGTTGCCCACGCCGTTGCGCAGCGCGGAGACCGAGGCGACCGCGACCACCGAGCCGCGGGCTTCCAGCAGGTGCGGGAGCGCGGCGCGCAGCAGCAGGAAGGGGCCGGTGAGGTTGGTGCGCATCACCAGCTCCCAGTCCTCGACCGACAGTTCGCCGACCCCCCCGCCGCGTCCGACGCCCGCGTTGAGGACCAGGCCGTCCAGGCGTCCGTGGGCGGCCACGGTCGCCTGGACCAGGGCCTGGACGGCGTCGGGGTCGGCGATGTCGGCGGGGTGGTCGTGGGCGCCGGTCTCCTGTGCGATGCGGCGCAGCGGTTCGGGGCGGCGGCCGGAGACGACCACCTGGTGGCCGGCCTGGGCCAGCAGGTGGGCGGTCGCGGCGCCGATGCCCGTTCCGCCGCCGGTGACGAGGAAAACTCGCTTGTCCGCCATGGTCGTTCAGCCCCCGCCGCGTCTCGTTTCGCCGTCTGCGTGATCATACGCATACGCGCTGCCATCGCGGGGGCGGGGGTGCCGGGTGAGGCGCAGCTCACGAACGGTGGGGCGACCGGCCGCAGTGTGCGGTGGGGCGATTGCGGAGCGTGACGATCCGGGGGTTGCCGGGACCGGGAGGCGGCACGTGAGCCGTCGTCAGGAGGCGGGGCCGGCCGGGGTCTCGGGGGGCGCCGGGTGGTGCGCGGGGATTGGCCCGGGCGCGGTCGGGGTGGGCGGCGCGGACCCCGAAACCAAATAGGGCAAATCGGGCAAACTACCTCTTTCTTCCTTTAAACCTCTCATGCGCGATTCATTGACAGTTCACGAACTACCGGGCAAGAATCCCGTCACCCGGCGGCGCCTCCACGGAGAACGACCGCCGGGTCCAAAGACCAGGACCGCCTGATCGCCCGTGTGGGCGCGTGCCGTCCGTCGCATCACGAACAGCCCGAAGGACCTCTGCCCCGGCACCCCCATACCCTGCTCCGCCGCCCTGTCGCTCCTGCCGCTAGGAAGACCACGATGCCCGGCTCCACCCGCTCAGCAGCCTCTGCCCGGCCCGTCCGTGCGGCCGCCCTCGGCGCGCTCGGCGTGGTGACGGTCCTGGCCACGGTCAGCGGCTGCGCCGGCACGGGCACGGGCACGGGCACCAAGAGCACCGACGCGACGGCGGCCACGACGGCGCCCGCGACGGGACGGGCGGCCGGACAGCTCTCCGCGGCGCAGCTGCCCGACGGCGCCGCCGAGGGCTGGCAGCCGCTCGCCGCCCCCCGCGTCCAGGCCGTGACCAGCGCCATCCAGCTCAACGAGTGCGCGTCCGTCCAGGGCGCCGCCGACTGGCAGCAGCAGGCCTACGTCAGTGTCCACCGCACGCCCGCCGAGCAGGACCTGTTCACCTTCTCCGACGGTTCCGCCGCCGGGGCGGCCTACCGGAGCCTGCTGACGCAGATGGCCGGCTGCCAGGCCGCCTCCCGCGCCCTGCAGACCAAGTCCCTGGGCAGCGCGGACGCCCAGGTCACCACGACCGCCACCACCGATGGGGGCACCGCCTGGTCGCGCCGGTGGACCGGTGTCGAGGGCCTGTCCGCGGGCGGCCCGCAGACCGACCACCTCTACGCCGTCCAGCAGGGCAGTGCCCTGGCCGTCGTCCACTTCGACGAATGGGACGCGACCCACGCCCCCGCCTACGACACCCGCTCCGACGGGGCCCTGCTCACCTCGATCGCCCGCCAGCTCGCCTAGCCACCTGCCTCCCGCTCCCCCAGCAGCCCCTCCCAGGAGACATCCATGCCTTCCTACGGTCCTGCCCTCCGTCGTTGCCTCGTCGGCCTGCTCGGCGCCGGCGCCACCTCCCTGCTGGCCGCCGTCCCGGCGCACGCCGTCTCCGCCGTCAGTGGCGGCATCTCCCCCGACGAGGTCATCCAGCGGGCCAAGAGCTGGGTCAGCGAGGGCGTGCCGTACAACCAGGGCGCCACCCACACGGACGCCAACGGGAGTTACCGCGAGGACTGCTCCGGGTTCGTCTCCATGGCCTGGCATCTGAGCTCCAGCCTGGTCACCCAGACCCTGCCCGGCGTCTCCAGCCAGATCACCACCTCCCAGCTCCAGCCCGGGGACGCGCTCGACTACACCGCCGACCACGTGATCCTCTTCGGCAACTGGATCGACCAGGCCGCCGGGACCTTCGACTACTACTCCGAGCAGAACCCCAGCGTGCTGACCAGCGAGTACCAGGGCAGCCTGGACGCCAGCTCGCTGGCCGGCTGGCCCACCAGCTACTACACGCCGCTGCGCTACGACAAGATCACGGGCAGCGCCACCACCACGCCCACCCCGGCGCCCGCACCCACGCCGGCCCCGGCACCCGCACCCGCTCCGGCGCCGGCCCCGGTGCCCGCGCCCGGCGAGGGCTGGCACTACCCCTGGTAACACACGACACCCGTCCGTCGGGAGGGCCGGCCCCCGCACCCCGCGAGGTCCGGCCCTCCCGTCGTGTCCCGCGGGGCCCGCTTCACCAGCACGGATGAATTGCCGGTCCGGCAGGGTGCCCCGCGGCATGCCGGGGCGGCTGCTCGGGTACCGGTGTCTGGTCCAGTCACCGCCCCCGTCAGGCCCCAGCTCCGGAGATCCGCATGTCCACCGGCTCTGCCGCGCGCAACTGCCCGTTCGACTTCGCCGAGGCCCTCGAGTTCGACCCGGTGCTGCGGCACCTGATGACCAACGAACCCGTCGCCCGGATCCGGCTGCCCTACGGCGAGGGGGACGCCTGGCTGGTCACCGGCTACGACGACGTGCGGACGGTCACCACCGACCGGCGTTTCAGCCGCCACGCCGTCATCGGTCGGGACTTCCCGCGGATGACGCCGGAGCCGATCGTGCAGGCCGAGGCGATCAACGTGATGGACCCGCCGGCCAGCAGCCGGCTGCGCAGCCTGGTCTCCAAGGGCTTCGCCGCCGACCACCTGGAGCGCATGCGGGCGCGCACCCAGCTGGTCGTGGACGAGCTGCTCGACCAGATGGTGGAGCACGGCTCCCCCGCCGACCTGATGGAACACCTGGCCCACCCGCTGCCCCTGATCACGATCTGCGAGGTCCTGGAGATCCCCGAGGCCGACCGCGCGCAGCTGCGCGGCCACGCCCGGACCATGATGGACGTCAGCCTCGACAACAAGCCCGCCGCCGTGCGGGCCAAGGCCGAACTGCGGTCCTACTTCGCCACGCTGACGGCCCGGCGCCGTGAGCACCCGGGCGAGGACCTGATCAGCGCCCTGGCCACCGCCCGGGACGGCGACGAGATCCTCGACGCCCGGGAACTGACCGTGATGGCGATGGTCCTGTTGATCACGGGCCAGGACACCACGACGTACGAGATCGGGAACCTCGCCTACACCCTGCTCACCCACCCCGCCGAGCTGGCCCGGCTGCGCGAGCACCCCGGGCTGCTCCCGCAGGCCATCCAGGAGCTCCTGCGTTTCATCCCCTTCCGCAAGGGGGTCGGCATCCCCCGGGTCGCCACCGAGGACGTGGAGCTGAGCGGGGTGACCATCCGGGCCGGCGACATCGTGCACGTCTCCTACCTGACCGCCAACCGGGACGCCCGCAAGTTCGACCGACCGGACGAGCTGGACCTGGACCGCACCACCCCCTCCCACATGACCTTCGGCTGGGGTGCCCACCACTGCCTGGGCGCGCCGCTGGCCGCCATCGAACTCGAGATCGCCCTCGGTACCCTGCTGGCGCGTTTCCCCGGGCTCACCCTGGCCAAGGCCGCCGAGGAGATCCGCTGGAACACCACCTCGATCTGGCGCTACCCGCTCGCCCTGCCCGTCACCTGGTGACACGCACACGGACGGGCCGGGCGCACGCCGACGTGCACCCGTGACCCGTTCGCCGTACATTGAATCGAATCGCAGCTGCCCCGCACGGAGAGAATCCGATCCTCGACGGTCCGCCCGTCCGCACCCCTTGAGGGAATCCGGCCATGCGCCCCGCGGTGGACCACCGTCCACTAGGAGGAGATCCCAATGGCGGTCCTGTGCAGACCGGCGGTCGCGGTCCCCGATCACGTCATCACCAACGAGGAAACCCTCGAACTGGCTCGTAGGCTGCACGGGGACCATCCGCAGCTGGAACTGGCCCTGCGCCTGATCGAGCACACGGGCGTGCGCAAGCGCCATCTGATCCAGCCCATCGACGTGGTGTTGGAGCATCCGGGACTGGCCGCGCGCAGCACCGTCTACGAGGCCGAGTCCAAGGCCCGCGTCCCCACGGTGGTGCGGCAGGCGTTAGAGCACGCGCAACTGGAGCCCCGGCAGATCGATTTGATCATCTACGTCTCCTGCACCGGCTTCATGATGCCCTCGCTGACCGCCTGGCTCATCAACAGCATGGACTTCCGGCCGCAGACCCGGCAGATGCCGATCGCCCAACTCGGTTGCGCGGCGGGCGGTGCGGCCGTCAACCGGGCCCACGACTTCTGCACCGCCTATCCCGAGGCCAACGTGCTGATCGTGGCCTGCGAGTTCTGTTCGCTCTGCTACCAGCCGACCGATCTCGGAGTGGGATCGCTGCTGTCCAACGGCCTGTTCGGGGACGGGATCGCCGCGGCGGTGGTCCGCGGGGAGGGCGGTACCGGCATCCGCCTGGAACGCAACGGCTCCTACCTCATACCGAACACCGAGGAGTGGATCTCCTACGCGATCCGCCCCACCGGCTTCCACTTCCAGCTCGACAAGCGGGTGCCGGGGACCATGGAACCGCTCAGCCCGGCGCTGCAGGAGGTCGCGGAGCAACACCAGTGGAACGCCGGCAAGTTGGACTTCTACATCATCCACGCGGGCGGGCCGCGCATCCTGGACGACCTGTGCCGTTTCCTGGACGTGCCGCCCGAGGCGTTCCGCTTCAGCCGCGCCACCCTCACCGAGTACGGCAACATCGCCAGCGCGGTGGTACTCGACGCCCTGGGTCGGCTCTTCGACGAGCAGTCGGCGTTGGACGGGCATCGCGGCATGCTGGCCGGCTTCGGCCCCGGCATCACCGCCGAGATCTCGCTGGGCACCTGGGTGGCGCCCGACTGAGCCGCCGGGCCGTGCTGTTCGGTGTCGGCTCCTCGGCTCAGTGCCGCTGCTCGACGTCGGCGCGGATGGCGCGCATGATCGGGGCGACGTCGGTGGCGGTGAAACCGAGTTTGGTGTTGGTGCCGTCGCCCTTCAGCAGCAGGGTCACGCCGGCCGCCGTGGTGGTGGTGAACCAGGAGCAGGTGGTGGCCGCGGTGGTCAGCAGGCCGGCCTGGACGAGGGTGGTGTTGCAGATGGCGCGGCCGCCGTGGGGGCCGGGGTCGGTGTCCAGGGCGCTGGTGGTCATCCGGTCGCCGGCGCCGTCGTCGTGGGTGGCGGGGAGCTGGTCGAGGGCGTCGTGCAGCTTGTCGGGGTCGAAGCCGGTGCCGTTGAGGCCCGAGTAGAAGATCCAGGCGCCATCCGCCTGGTCGTCGTAGTAGGTGTGGACGGGGGTGCCGGAGATGCCGAGTTTCCTGGTGCTCTGCTGCATGTCCGTGTCGTACTGCTGGATCAGGTCGGCCGCGGGCTGGCCCTGCTGGTAGCCGGCGGCGCTCGCCGGCGTGGTCAGCACCCACGAGGGGCCGGTGCCCGCGCCGGTGCCCGCGCCCTTGGTGGCCGCGGGGGCCGGGTTGGCCTGTTTGGCGCCGCTCGAGCCGCCACCGGTGGGGCCGCAGGCCGACAGGGCGAGCAGGCCGCCGGCGACGCACGCGGCCAGCGCCGCCCTCGTCGATCGCGCGGATGCGGAACTGGCCACGATCGGCCTCCTCTTGAGCGGGGCGGGGACCGGACGAGCACGCCGTGGACCCGGGGACGCCGGCAGTCTGGCAGTCGCGGGAGGCTGCGGCAGCCCGCTGCGCAAGCAACGCTTAACCCCCCTCGACAGTGGAGCTGTCGGCCCGCGTGGCAGGATGCGTCCCGGGAGGACAACGCCGTGGAACTCGATCCCAGACGGCTGCTCGTGCTGCACGCGATCGCGCGGCACGGCGGTTTGGCGCCGGCGGCGCGCGCGCTCGGGCAGACCCGCTCCGCGCTCTCGCAGCAACTGGCCCGCCTGGAGCGGGAGGTGGGGCTGGCCCTGGTGGACCGCTCCGGCGGCCGGCTGCAACTGACCGCGCCCGGCCGGCTGCTGGCCTCGACCGGCGACCGTATCAGCCGTGAACTCGCCGCCGCCAGAGAACAGTTGAGTTCGGCTGGTGGGCGGCTGCGGGGGCCGGTGGTGATCGGTGCCAGCTCCTGGGTGCTGGCCCGGATCGCGGTCGGGGCGGTGGAGCTGCTCACCCGCCGGCACCCGGGCATCGCCCCGAGGATCGTCGAGAGCGGGCTGGTGGAGGGCCTGCGCCGGTTGCGGCTGGGCGAGTTGGACGTCCTGGTGATCTCGGACGACCGGGACACCGCGGTGCCGCTGCCGCCCTCGGTGCGGGCCCGGGTGCTGATCGAGGACGAGTACCGTCTCGTCGTCCCGGACGGGTGGAAGACGCCCCGCGGTGCCGCCGAGCTCTCCGGCCGCCCCTGGATCAGCGCGCCCGCCCACACCGCGCGCGGTCGCGCCTTCGCCCGCCTGGCCGCCGAGCACCACATCGTCCCCTCCCTCGAGCACCTCGCCGAGCACCCGCTCACCGTCCAGGCCCTGCTGGCCGGGCAGCTCGGCGCCGCGATCATGCCCGCCTACTTCGCGGCGCAGCTGGAGCGGGCGCGGGTGACCGCCGTCCCGGTCGCCGGGCACCTGATCGCCCGCATGCTGTACCGCACCGCCCCCGTCGCCGGCGGCGCGCTGGCGCGGGCGGCCCTGGAGGCGTTGCGGCAGGCGGGCCGCGACCACGCCGAGCAGGAGGCGGTGGCGGGCCGCGCGGTGCGCGAGGCCCTCGTCGGCCCGTTGCGCGACCCCAGCGAGGAGGACGGGCGGCGCGGGTGAGCCGCCGCCGGGGAAGCTCAGATGCTCAGGACGACGGCGGCGCCGAGGCCGCCGAGCAGGAGGGCGACGGTGGCCGCGCGCCAGCCGCCGGTTCCCCAGCGAAAGGGGCGGTCCAGGGCGAGGCGGCCGGGGCCGGTGGCGGTGACGGCGAGCGCGACGACGGCGATGCACACGTTGTACTCGACGCCGCCGCCGGTCTCCCACAGTCCGTGGGCGGCGGTGACGGTGACCATCGCGTTGATCATCACGCCGATCAGGGCGGCGGCGGCCAGCGGGGTGAGCAGCCCGAGCGCCAGGCCCAGGCCGCCGAGGGTTTCGGAGGCGCCGCCGAAGGCGGCGTAGAGCGGGCCGGGGTGGTAGCCGAGCGCGGCGAAGGCCCTGCCGGTGGCGGCGAGTCCGAGGCCGCCGAAGAGCCCGAAGAGTTTCTGGGCGCCGTGTCCGGCCATCAGCAGGCCGACGGTGAGTCTGAGCAGGAGCAGGCCGCAGTCGCCGGCGGACACCGACGACTGCGGCGGGGCGGCGGCCACGGGCGCGGGTGAGGCGCGCAGCCGCTCGGGTAGGAGCTTGCCGGTCATGGCTTTCAACGGATCTCCTGGCGCGTGCGGGCTCCCCCGGGCGGCGCCCGGGGGGCGGTGCGGATGCTTGTGAGGGGCGGGCGGGCGGGTCGCGTGCGGCGGGGTCACGGGCCGCCGGCCGCGGGGGGTGGGGCCGCCCGACGGTCGCCCGCAGGTCTCGCGGGTCTCGCGGACCGGCCGGCTCCTCGGCCCGTCCTCACGGCCGGCGGCGCTCAACAGGGGGTACGCGGCGCGCGCGGCGATGGGTCAGGCCGGTGTCGTTCTCCTTCCCCGCTTCCCCGCGCTCACCCGTCATGCCTCGAACAGCCGCGCGGGACGGGCGGGAAGCGGCGGGGTGTGGGGACGATGGACGCGACCCATCCGACCCCCCGGCCTACCGGGCACCCTGGAGAGCGAGTCGCCGGTGGCGGAGAGAGCCGGGAAGGCTGAGACGACGGGAGAGGGCCAGGGCTGGGGGCTGGTGGGCGAGCTGTCCGGGGAGTTCATCGGAACCCTGCTGCTGCTGCTGATCGGCGCGGGCGTGGTGGCCCAGGTGCTGGCCGGCGGGCTCGGCGCCCACGACAGCATCGCCTGGGCCTGGGGTCTGGGGGTGACCTTCGGCGTCTACCTCGCGGCCCGGCTCAGCGGCGGGCACCTCAACCCGGCGGTCACCCTGGCGCTGGCGGCCTTCAAGGGCTTCCCGTGGCGCAAGGTGCTGCCCTACTCGCTGGCCCAGACCGCGGGCGCCTTCGTCGCGGCGCTGATCGTGCGGTGGAACTACACCGAGGTGCTGGCCAGGTTCGACCCGGGCCACACCCTCAAGAGCCAGATCGTCTTCTCCACCCTGCCGGGCAACGGCGTGCTGCCGGTCAGCGAGTGGGGCGCGCTGCGCGACCAGGTGATCGGCACCGCGATCCTGGTGCTGCTGGTCTTCGCGGTCACCGACGTGCTGAACGATCCGCCGCGGGCCAACCTCGGCCCGCTCATCGTGGGGTTGATCGTGGTCGCGATCGGCATGGCGTTCGGCACCGACGCCGGGTACGCCATCAACCCGGCCCGCGACTTCGGCCCCCGGCTGGCGTCCTACCTCACCGGCTACCACCACGCCTGGCGGGACCAGTACGGCAACTACTACTTCTGGGTGCCCATCGTCGGCCCGCTGGTGGGGGCCGTGATCGGCGGCTTCCTCTACAAGTTCTTCGTCGGCCGCTTCCTGCTGATGGGCGGGGAGCAGCAGGCGGCCATCGTGCCGGTCCCCGAGTGATCCGCGGAAGGAGGCGGCGCGATGCCGGAATTCGTCGGCGCGGTGGACCAGGGCACCACGAGCACCCGTTTCATGGTCTTCGACCACGAGGGCAGCGAGGTCGCCCGGCACCAGCTGGAGCACACCCAGATCCTGCCGCGCCCGGGCTGGGTGGAGCACGACCCGGTGGAGATCTGGGAGCGCACCAACTCGGTGATGCAGACCGCGCTGCGCACCGGTGACCTGACCCCGGCCGACCTGGCCGCGATCGGGATCACCAACCAGCGGGAGACCACCGTGGTGTGGGACCCGCGCACCGGGCGGCCCTACTACAACGCGATCGTCTGGCAGGACACCCGCACCGACTCGATCGCCGCCGCGCTGGAGCGTGAGGGCCACGGCGAGGTGATCCGCCGCAAGGCGGGGCTGCCGCCGGCCACCTACTTCTCCGGCGGCAAGATCCAGTGGATCCTGGAGAACGTCGAGGGGGTGCGGCAGGCGGCCGAGCAGGGCCACGCGCTGTTCGGCAACACCGACTGCTGGGTGCTGTGGAACCTGACCGGCGGCCCGGCCGGTGGCGTGCACGCCACCGACGTGACCAACGCCAGCCGCACCATGCTGATGAACCTGGAGACGCTGGACTGGGACGACGAGCTGCTCGCCCTGTTCGACGTCCCGCGCCGGATGCTGCCGGTCATCAACCCCTCCTCGCACCCCGAGGCGTTCGGCGCGGCCCGCTCCTCGCGCCCGTTGCAGGCCGCGATCCCGATCACCGGGGTGCTGGGCGACCAGCAGGCGGCGACCGTCGGGCAGGTCTGCTTCGCCCCCGGCGAGGCCAAGAACACCTACGGCACCGGCAACTTCCTGGTCCTCAACACCGGCACCGAACCGGTCCGCTCCCAGCACGGCCTGCTGACCACGGTCGCCTACCAGTTCGCGGGCGCACCCGCCGTCTACGCGCTGGAGGGCTCGATCGCGGTGACCGGCTCGGCCGTGCAGTGGCTGCGCGACCAGCTGAAGATCATCACCTCCGCGGACGAGAGCGAGCGCCTGGCCCGCACCGTGGAGGACAGCGGCGGGATCTACTTCGTGCCGGCCTTCTCCGGCCTGTTCGCCCCGCACTGGCGCTCCGACGCGCGCGGCGCCATCGTCGGCCTGGCCCGCTACCACACCGGCGGCCACCTGGCCCGGGCCACCCTGGAGGCGATCTGCTACCAGAGCCGGGACGTGGTGGAGGCGATGGAACGCGACTGCGGGGTCCACCTGGACGTGCTGAAGGTGGACGGCGGGGTGACCGCCAACGACCTGTGCATGCAGATCCAGGCCGACGTCCTGGGCGTGCCGGTCAGCCGGCCGGTCATCGCCGAGACCACCGCGCTGGGCGCCGCCTACGCCGCGGGGCTGGCCACCGGCTTCTGGCGCGACACCGACGAGCTGCGCTCGCACTGGCAGGAGTCCAAGCGCTGGCAGCCGCGGTGGAGCCAGGAGCGGCGGGCGGCCGGCGTCGCGGGCTGGCGGAAGGCGATCGGCCGCACGCTCGACTGGGTGCCCGTCCCATAGGACCCGACCATCGGTGATCGTTGGGGAGTCGCTCCCCGGGAAGCTAGGAGCTGATCGTGGTCAAGGCGATGCCGCTGTCGAGCCAGGCCCGCACGGACGCGCTGGAGCGGATGGGCACCGGGGAGCTGGACGTCCTGGTGGTCGGCGGCGGCGTGGTGGGCGCCGGCGCCGCGCTGGACGCGGTCACCCGGGGCCTGTCGGTCGGCCTGGTCGAGGCCCGGGACTGGGCCTCGGGCACCTCCAGCCGCTCCAGCAAGCTGATCCACGGCGGCCTGCGCTACCTGGAGATGCTCGACTTCCGGCTGGTCTCCGAGGCGCTCAAGGAACGCGGCCTGCTGATCCAGCGCCTGGCCCCGCACCTGGTCCGCCCGGTGCCGTTCCTCTACCCGCTCGCCCACCGGCTGTGGGAGCGCCCGTACGTGGGGGCCGGCGTGCTGCTCTACGACACCATGGGCATCACCTCCGGCAACGCCCGCGGCCTGCCCCACCACCGCCACCTGCTCAAGCGCCAGGCGCTGCGCGAGGCACCCTGCCTGCGCGACGACGCCCTCATCGGCGCCGTCCAGTACTGGGACGCCCAGGTGGACGACGCCCGGCACACCATGACCCTGGTGCGCACCGCCGCCAGCTACGGCGCCCTGGTCGCCAACCGCACCCAGGTGGTCCGCTTCCTGCGGCAGGGCTGGCGGGTGGTGGGGGCGCTGGTGAAGGACCTGGAGAGCGGACGCGAGACGCAGGTGCACGCCAAGCAGGTGATCAACGCCACCGGCGTGTGGACGGACGACACCCAGGCGATGGCGGACGCCCGCGGCCAGTTCCACGTGCGGGCCTCCAAGGGCGTCCACCTGCTGGTGCCGCGCGACCGGATCAACTCCCGCACCGGGCTGATCCTGCGCACCGAGAAGAGCGTGCTCTTCGTGATCCCCTGGGGCCGGCACTGGATCGTCGGCACCACCGACACCGACTGGAACCTGGACAAGGCCCACCCGGCGGTCAGCGCCAAGGACGTCGAGTACCTGCTGGAGCACGTCAACAAGGTGCTGGTCACCCCGCTCACCGCGCAGGACGTCGAGGGCGTCTACGCGGGCCTGCGCCCGCTGCTGGCCGGCGAGGCCGCCGAGACCAGCAAGCTCTCCCGCGAGCACCTGGTCGCGCACACCGTGCCGGGGCTGGTGGTGGTCGCCGGCGGCAAGTACACCACCTACCGGGTGATGGCCAAGGACGCGGTCGACGAGGCGGTGCAGGCCCTGGAGGCGGAGAAGGTACCCGGCTGCACCACCGACACCGTGCCGCTGGTCGGCGCCGAGGGCTACCGGGCGCTGTGGAACGCCCGGCACCGCCTGGCCGAGCAGTCGGGCCTGCACGTGGCCCGGGTGGAGCACCTGCTGGGCCGCTACGGCTCCCTGGTGCACGAGGTGCTCGCCCTGATCGCCGGGGACCCCACGCTCGGCGAGCCGCTGCCCAGCGCGGACGACTACCTGCGGGCCGAGGCCGTCTACGCGGTCACCCACGAGGGCGCCCGGCACCTGGACGACGTGCTGGCCCGCCGCACCCGGATCTCCATCGAGTCCTGGGACCGCGGGGTGGAGGCCGCCCGCACCGTCGCCGGGCTGATGGCCGGCCCGCTCGGCTGGGACGAGGAGCAGACCGAGCGCGAGGTGAGCCACTACGTGAAGCGGGTCGAGGCGGAGTGGGCCGCCCAGAGCCAGCCCGACGACGCGAGCGCCGACGCCGCCCGGCTGGGCGCGCCGGAGATCGTGCCGCCGAGCTGACCCGCGGGACACTTCAAGATCCCACGCAACACCACACACAAACGACCTCAAACGCACAGAAAACGGACATCGGGGCGGGGTGTCCAGTGACGGTGCCCACAGCCGTTCCAGGCCCACTACCGCCGATAGTGGACCGTCCCCGGCGCTGCGTCAGCTCTTCGTACCGCGCGAGCGACACCCTGGCCGCCACCTTCCCCCTCTTTTGCCATCCTTGCAGGTCAGGTGGCACATTTCGGCGTTCCGGCGAGTTTTCCGCGGTGGAGGTTTCGCCCGTTTTGTCCCGGGTACCGGCGTGCCCACGCGCCACCCCCGCACCCCGCGACCTACGACCGGCCATCGTTTCAGCGCCCCTTGGAGCCCACCCCGAGGCCCGCTAACAATGGCCAGGTCGCCAGATGCGGCAGCGGGAACCAAACCCCGCCACCACATCTCCCGAACGGCA
>NZ_JBVHLF010000022.1:97365-108249 GCF_055559155.1 Kitasatospora sp. NPDC024654 | reverse complement strand
CGGCTCGGTCAACGTCCCGGTCACCGTGCCGAGCGGAACCACCGTCAACGGCGCCGCCTTCGGCCAGTCCTACGGCGGCACCCTGTCCGCCTGGACCCCGATCGGCGCCGGCTCCACGACCACGCTCACCATCAACACCGCTCCGGCCATCACCAGCCCCTCCCACGCGGCCGTCACACTCCTCACCCCGCTCACCTTCACCATCACCAGCACTGCCACCACCCCCACCACCACGATCACCGAGGCTGGCACCCTCCCCGCAGGCCTCACCTTCACCGCCGCGAGCAACAGCACCGCCACCATCACCGGCACCCCACGACTGCCGGGCACCTACCACCTCACCCTCACCGCAAAGAACACCGCCGGCACCACCACCCAGGCCTTCACCATGACGGTGAACGCCTGACAGCAGACCGGCGAGCACCAGCGCGGTAGAGGATGAGCCACCGGGGGTGTGGCGCCGACCCACTACGGGCCGGCGCCACACCCTCGACACACCACACACCCACACCCGGCCGCCATCGGACCGGTGCCGCCGCCCGGGAACAACGCAACACCCGCACAGGAGCAACCGGGCGAGGTAAGCAGGCGACCGGGCCGGCCGCCCGGGACCGTTCTCACCGGCCCCGGCGAAACTCAGCAGCCGTCAGGGGCGGTTCCCACCGGGTGCCGTCACAGGGATCACAGGTCACGGGTCAGCGCGTCTACCAGGGGGAACAGCCTGTGACGGTCATAGGTCACAGGTGCAGGAGCGCCGCCACCAGGAGGTGCCGGCCTTCGGCTGGGGCGTGGCCGTGCTCTCGGCGGCCGCCCGCACCCGTTCCCGTTCCGCGCGCCGCTGGTCGGCATCGGGCTGGCGGCAGAAGTCGCACAGCCCGTCGTCCCAGGCGTCGGCGCGCTGCCACCGGGCGTCGGTGAACTTCGACGAGCAGCGGGTACAGGCCGGGCGCAGCCGCTCGCGCTCGGCCGTCTCCCGGGCCTGGCGGGCGGCACGGGCGGCTTCCCGCTGGAGGGCGGGCAGTCGGTCGCCGTCGGGGTTGTCGGGCGCGCCGGTGAGGCTGTGTGAGTCGTCGCGGCCGAATTGCCGCCAGATCGGCGCGTTCGCGCCGTGGGCTTCGAGTAGCTGCAGGGTGGTGGCGACCACCGGCGGCTGTGCCGTTCGGAAACTCATCGCTGCTGGTCAGGCCGCATACCGGTACGCGTTGATGACGCCGTCGAGCGTTCGGGTGCGCAGGAGCCGGTGAGCAGTCGGGGCGGTCACGGGCGCCGGGTGCTCCCCGGGCGAGGGGAGGGAGTCGTCCCGAGCGTGGTGCGGGCGACGGTGGTTGGGGTGCCGGGTGTAGGCGTTGAGGACCCGCCGGGCGTGGGGCTCGTTCCATATCAGGATTTCAGGCCGCTTCGCGGTCTCCTCGGGGTCAGAAATGGGGCGGGGCGCCCAGCAGCCCGTTGCTTCTGTGATGCGGTGAGCTCGATAGTCAGGATGGTGCTGGGAACTGCTCGGGTACCACCGTTTGTGTCGCGGCGGCATTGCCGTCCAGAGCACGCGTGTCAGCCTCATCACTTCCCCTCGCTTCCACGGGCGCCCCACGAGAGGGCGAAGTACGCGGTTCGGGAGGGTGATTGGCATGGCACGGCAAGACGTCAAGGACGAAGTCATCTACCTGAGGGCAGCGGGAGTGGACATCGGCAAGCGGTTCGTGGTGGCCTGCGTGTGGGTCCCGAGCGAGGCCCGAGCCGGCTCCGGTGAGCGCCGCGCGGTACGTGTTCGGCCATGGGTGTCGCCTCACAGCGCGGGGCGGCTGCTCTTGCCGGTGCCCTGGTGGCCGGTTCGTGCGGGGGCTGGTTCCCAGGTGCGCAGGCGCAGGCTGTTGGCCACGACCAGGACCGAGCTGGCGGACATGGCGGCGGCGGCGAGCATCGGGTTGAGCCAGCCGAGTGCCGCGAGCGGGATCAGAAGCAGGTTGTAGCTGAACGCCCAGGCCAGGTTGGTGCGGATGGTGCCCAGGGTGCGCCGGGCCAGGCGCACCGCGTCGGGGACCGCTTCGACGTCCCCGCGGACCAGGGTGATCCCAGCCGCGCCGATCGCTGCGTCGGTGCCGGTGCCCAGGGCGATGCCGAGGTCGGCGGCGGCGAGGGCGACGGCGTCGTTGACCCCGTCCCCGACTACCGCCACGACGTGACCGGCGGCCTGCAGGTCGGTGATGACCTGGGCCTTGCCCTCGGGCGAGACCCCGGCGTGCACTTCGGTGATCCCCAACTCGGCGGCCACCGCGTGCGCCGCACCCGGCTGGTCCCCGGTGAGCAGGACCGTGCGCAGGCCCAGTCGGTGCAGGCGGTGGACGGCGCGGTAACTGCCGGGCCGGGCGCGGTCGCCCACGGCCAGGACCGCTGCGGGCCGTCCGTCGACTTCGGCCAGCACCGCCGTGTGGCCTGCCCGGTGTGCGGAGTCCAGGGCTGTGCGCAGCTCGGCTGTCAGGTCCTCGTGCAGGTCAGGGCGGATGACGCGGACGCGGTGGCCCTCCACCTGGGCGGTGACGCCGACCCCGGTGGTGGCGTGGAAGTCCTGTGCTTCGGGCAGAGGATGGTCGTTGTCGGCCTCTCGTCGGGCGGCGGCGGTGATCGCGTGGCCGACGGGGTGTTCGGAGCGCTGCTCGGTGGCGCCGGCCAGACGTAGCACTGTCCGGCTGTCGTGCCCCGGAGCCACCGTGGTGGTGATCAGTTCCATTCGACCGGTGGTCAGGGTGCCGGTCTTGTCCAGGACCACCGTGTCGACCCGGCGCAGCCGTTCCAGGGCTTCGGGCCCACGGACCAGGATGCCGAGTTGGGCTCCGCGTCCGGTCGCGGCCAGCAGCGCGGTGGGGGTGGCCAGGCCCAGGGCGCAGGGGCAGGCGACGACCAGGACCGCGACGGCGGAGGTGACCGCGTCCTGGGGGTGTACGCCGGTGCCCAGCCAGAAGCCGAGCACGCAGACCGCGACCACCAGCACGGCCGGGACGAAGACGCCGGCCACCGTGTCGGCGAGGCGCTGGGCGCGGGCCTTGCCTGCCTGGGCGTCGGTCACCAGGGCGGTGATCCGGGCGAGTTGGGTGTCGGCGCCGACGGCGGTGGCGCGGATGACCAGGGTGCCGCCGATGTTGAGGGTCGCCCCGGTGACCCGGTTGCCGGGCCCGACCTCGACCGGGACGCTCTCCCCGGTCAACAGGCTCAGGTCCAGTGCGGAGCTGCCCTCGACCACGACACCGTCGGTGGCGACCTTCTCGCCCGGGCGCACCACGAACTCCTGTCCGGGCAGGAGTCGGTCGACCGGGACGCGGAACTCCGTACCGTTATCGCGCACGCACACGTCCTTCGCGCCCAGCTCGGCCAGGACCCGCAGCGCCGAGCCGGTCCGGGTGCGGGCCCGCCCCTCCAAGTAGCGTCCACACAGGACGAACAGCGGCACCGCGACCGCCGCCTCCAGGTACAGGTGCGTGCCAGCGGCGTCAGCGGTCAGGAAGAAGCCCATCCGCATCCCCGGAGCGCCCGCGCCGCCGAGGAACAGGGCGTACGCAGACCAGCCGAAGGACGCGGCCACCCCCAGGCTCACCAGGGTGTCCATGGTCGCGGCCCCGTGGCGCAGACCGGCCCAGGCGCGGCGGTGAAACGGCAGCGCGCCCCAGGACACGACCGGCACCGCCAGCGCGAAGCACAGCCACTGCCAGTTGCGGAACTGCAGACCCGACAGCATCGACAGCACGATCACCGGCACCGCCAGCGCGGCCACCCCCAGCAGTCGGCGCAGCTGATCGTCGCCGTCGTCAGGGGCAGCCGCTCCGGGCGGCGGTGTGCTGGTCGTGGTGGCCTGGGCGGTGTATCCGGCGTGTTCCACCGCCGCCACCAGGTCCGCCACCGGCACGGTGGGCGGGTGCAGGACCCGGGCCCGGCCGGTCGCCAGGTTCACCCCTGCGGTCACGCCCTCCAGCCGGGCCAGCCGCTTTTCCACCCGCGCCACACAGGCCGCGCAGGTCATCCCGCCCACGACAAGATCCGTCGTCACAATCCTTACGGCCGGTGCGCCTTGGGCCGGGGTCCCGATGGGATGCACGGTCATCGCGTCGCTCCCGCGACACGCACGGGCACCGGAGCGGCGAGGCCGTCCGTGGTCATCCCGGCCATCCCCGGCATGCCGGGCATGCCCGGCATGGAGCCTCCTCCGTGACGTCCCGGGCCCACGGACACCGGTCCGACCAGGCGGCCGGCCCCGAATGAGACGGCGAACAGTGTGCAGAGCACCACGGCGAAGCCCAGCAGGACCCGCCAGGGCGCCGAGCGGCCGGCCGGGGTCGGCAGGGAGTTGGCTGCGGGCACCGGGCGCGCGGATCGGAGAGTGAGAGGCATGCGGGACAACTCCAGGTCAGGAAAGCGCGGTGTACCGGCGCGGGCGCGACGGGGTTTGCGGACATCGCGACAGCACAGGGGGCAGGGTGAGAGGGGCCGTGTGAGGGCGGCCGGGTCGGCGGACCGGGCGACGGCGAGTACCGCCGCCCGGTCCGCCGAACTGCGGCCTACAGCATGATGATCAGCAGGTAGGCCATGGTGACGCTCATGACGACGTCACAGCAGTTCGCGCCGCGCGGAGCCAGGAGTCCACGGACGGTGCGGTGGACATGCGAGCCGCTGTCGCCGACTCCGGTTCCGGCTCCGTCAGCAGCAGGCGGCTCGGCGATCTCCGGGGCATCGACGACGCGTGCCGCACGTCCCTCCCCGGCCACCCCCGACTCGCGTCCGTGTCCGGTGCTCCGCAGAGCTGACGCAGGCAGCAGGGTGGTGCGGTCGAGGACCGATACCGCGTAGCCGAAAAGGACCAGCGCCAGCACCAGGGCGAGGGTCGGGTACCGTGCGTCGCCGGCTATGGAACCGCCCATGCCTCCGCCCGACCCCGAGCCGCCAGTGGCGGCCGGCTGGGCCAGGTACATGTAGAGCATCGCGCCGGATAGGACCAGGTGCGCCAGGTGGTGCCCGACCGCCTGCCGGTCCACCTGGTCGGCGCGCCGGGCCAGGACCACCCGGGCGGCGAACCAGACGGTCGTCAGCGCGAACACGGCCTCCCAGACGGTGTTGCCCAGCGGGTTCAGGCGTGGCACCAGCATGCCCGCCATCGCCACCCCCATCAGCAGGTGGACGGCGTCGATGTCGTGCTCGACGTGGCGGTGCCACAGCCGGGCGATGACCAGGCGGCCGGCGCAGTACGCGGCGGTCACCAGCATGATCACGGCGAAGCTGTCGGCGAGCCAGGAGGGGCTGGTCATGACATCGTCCTCTCGGCGTTCAGGTCGGCTGCCGTGCCCTCGGTGCCGGGGAGGGCTTCCCGGGCCGCCACATTCGGCGGTGCGGCGGCTCGACGGGGCCTGCTGAGGGTCGGCCAGTAGGCGAGGGCCAGCAGGGCCAGCAGCGGGCCGGAGTTGGGGTCCGTACCCTGCCGGCCGAACACCCCGCCCAGGGCCTCGCCGACCACCCAGATGACGGCGCAGACCACCAGCGCCACCACGATCAGTACCCGGGCAACCGGCTTGGGCAGCAGCACCGCCACCGCGATCAGGGCCAGCACCACGCCCAGTGCGACCGAGAAGGCAAGACCCCGGTGCGCGACCAGCGCGGCGGAGTGGTTCATGACCGCGCTCAGCCAGTCGGGCTGGCCCTGGGCCATGGCCGCGATCATGTCGTGCAGGTCCTGTGGCCCGGTGTTGGCCGCCAGCGTGAAGTACGCCAGGCTCCCCCACAGCATCAGCCACAGCACCCGCGCGGCGGTGACGCCCACGGCGCGGGCTGCCTCGAAGGGTCCGTCCCGGTCGGTCGGCCACAGCAGGACCGCGAGCAGTGCGTACAGGACTACCGCGCCCGGCGCCCCGGACACGGGGCTGGCGGAGCCGGTGAGCACGCCGCCGAGGCCCTCGCCGAACCACCACACCGCCAGCGCCCACGCCACGGACGCGGCCAGTGCGGCGCGGACCGTGGGCCGCCAAGCGATGGCCAGGCCCAGCAGCGTCTGGATGAGGGCGAACGCGGCGTTGGTTCCCACCGGGTGGTGCGCGATGATCCCCGCTGCCCAGGTGATCGAGTGCTCCACCACAGTCGGGTTGCCCTGGGCGGTGGGCACGATGATCTGGGTGGCGAACGCCTTGGTGAACATGAACGGCTGGAACTGAAGCACCCCGTCCAGCAGCCAGATCGCCGCCAGCCCCAACTGCAGCAGCCGGCGCACGTCGGCTGCCTGGTGCCCGCTCACGCGTTCGGCCGGGGTGTGGCGCAGCAGCCACCAGGCGGTACCGCGACCGCCCGCGACGGTCTCACTCATCTTCGCTCCCCGGGCGGGACGCGCAGGTTGCCGTCGCGGGACGGCCATCGGGGTGGTGGGAGGGTTCGCGCCCAGTGGGCGCGCGGAAGTCGGTCACAGCAGGAGTCCTCACGCAGTCATGTAGCCGGTCCGCAGGAGCGGTGTCCGGCTCAAGGGATCGCGGACACGCCCGGCCGCCGGGGCATTACCCGGACACAGCTGGGTCGGCGGCCTGCCGCCTACACCCTCGGCGAGGCGCAGGGCCTGGCCGCGGGGCGTGTCTGGATCGCGGGGCCCACCGACGCCCCGGCTCGCCCGCGGGGATACGCGGGGCGCCGGCTCGGCGGGCACACACCATCGCCACCCGTCGCGTCCCCGCGCGGACCCGCGCCCGGAACGGCCCACGGGAACACGCGTCCGGACCGCGTCCGGGCACGCTCGGGAGACCGTCCTCACGAGGCGTTCAGATCAGCGCACGGTGGAGACGTGACAGGGTGTTCAACCAGCGACGGGACATGGCGGAGGACCCCGCCGAATGACCACGTGCAGCAGGGCGCAGCGGCCGGTCTGCGGCAGCAGCCAGGTGCCGTCCAGCCGTCGTGCGGGAGCAGGCGGCGTCCACAGGCCACGGAGGAAGTCCAGCACCAGCAGGGCCAGCCGCAGCAGGTAGCCGACTGCCACCGCGCCCATCGTGCGGAGCAGGGAGAACGCTGCGGCTTCCCCGCGGCGCAGCCACCAGGCGCTGAGCAGCCCGGCGATGACATGCGCGGCCACCATGGCCCACATGCCGTGGCCCATGACGCCCATGCCCATGCCTGCGCCGGTGGCCGTGCCCATCGGCATGGACGCACTCATCCCGGGCATCCCGGCCATGGAGTGCGAACCCATCGACATCGCCAGGGACATCGAAGCGGATCCCGCAGGGGCGTGCGCGGCCAGCGCCGGGTCCAGCCCGACCGACCGCAGCAGCGCCTCCACGTTCATCCCCGGCGGCAGCGCCGCGCCGCGCTGCCCCGACAGGCACAGCAGCGCGGCAACCCACAGTGCGGCCGCACTCGTGGCGGCCGGGGCGGCCTGAGTCGTGGCCTGGGTCGCGGAGAAGAAGAAGTGCAACCCCAGCTCACTGGCCAGGACCGCGCTCGCGATGCCGAGATAGGAGCACTCCCGTCCGGTCAGCCCCATGGCCACCGCGAACAAACCCGCGAAGCCAACCACGAGTGCCCAGGCCGGGATCCCCCGAGACGACATCATCGCGTGGCCGAACGCGGACAGCACCAGGCACACCGCGGCGAAAACCGCGGCACGCAGCAGACGCAGATCCGATCCAAGCGGCACAGCTCACCATGCTCCCACCCGTTGGACGATCGCTGATACCTGGGGTAGCCGAAAGTCCCCGGGAATGTCATGAGAATTCGGCTCTGACCCGTAATCGGTGGTAACGGGCTGTGATTCAGGTGAGGAGGATGCGGTGGCGGAGGAAGGTTAAACCGGCGGTCGGTGCATTCGGCGCGCACAGTGCGTATCCACCGTTCCGCGAAGGCGTTCGAGCGCGGGCTCTGCGGCGGGGTCGGGATCGCCGTCGTGCCGTCGCCGGCGAGGACAGCGTCGAAGGCGGTGGTGAACTTCGCGTCGCGGTCGCGGATGAGGAACCGGAACTCGCCGGCTCGGTCGCCCAGGTCCATCAGCAGGTTCCGGGCGAGCTGGGCCACCCACTCCCCCGTGGGATGCGTTGTGACACCGAGCATGCTGCGCCCCCAGCTCGGCAGCTGGCGGAACCGACCCCGCGGTGCTTCCCCGCGAGCAGGCTCCCGCGCTGTACGCCCTGGTCGACCGCATCGCGGACGAGCCAGCCGCGGCAAGCCGGCGGTTCACCGCACCCCAGCCTCCGCTGGTCAGCGGCGTCGACGGCGGCGCCCGGTGCCCCACCCCTGGCCCACGGCCCGGCGGGCGCGGACGGAACGCAGGCGTCCCAGTTGCGCGCCCATCATCCGGTCGCGGCGCAGGGGTTCGAAAACCAGGGAATGCAGCTCGGCCGTGCCCTCCTGATCCGGGTGTCCGACGGCGAGGACCGCCGCCGCCATCGCGTCGACTTCGTCGGGGGCGAGCTGCCGGATCGCTGCCAGCACGGCGTCGACGCCGGTGGCCTCCAGCGCGCGGAGCAGCGACTCGGCCATGACGAGGGTGTGTTCGCGGCCGCTCAGCCGCTCCGGGTCCAGGACGTCCTTCTCGGCGAGCAGGTTGAGGACCGCGGGCGCGAGCCACGGGTCGCTGCGCGCGGCGGTCAGCAGAGCGTCACGGCCCTCGTGCGGCAGCGCGTCGTAGAGGACGTCGAGCGCGGCCGAGAGCCTGCTTCGGAAGGGGACCGCGCGCAGGCCCGCCGTCAGTGCGTCGAGCGCTGCCGGACGACTCGGGTGCGTGGCGAGCCAGCCCTCCAGCTCCTGCTTCGCCGCGTTCGCCGGGTAGTGCTCGGCCAGGACACCGAGCAGCTCCGCTGCGGGTGCGTCGCGCAACTCGCCGATCAGCGGTGCGTCGCGGCCGGATTCGAGGAGCCTGGCGCGTACGGCCCAGGTACCCAGCGGGCTGAGGTTGAGCAGGTCGACCGGGCCCTCGGTCAGCTCGGCCCGCAGCGCGGCGGCTCGCTCCTGCGAGAACCCGTCGACTGACGGATCGTCCCCGTCGGCCGAACCGTCAGGCAGGTCCAGGTATGCGGGGTCCGCTTGGCCCGTGCGCAGCTCGACCGCACCGAGCCGCTCCCACAGGCGCACGACCCGCCACAGGTCGGCGTCGGCCTGCCGCAACCACCATGTCTCCCGTTCCCCGGGCGTGTCGTCCAGGTCGAAGGCGGCACGGTAGTGCAGGTGGACGGAGGCGCGCAGGCTCGGCCACGGCATCGACGCCGGCAGGCTGTACAGCGAAGCCTCGACGTCGTCGAGCACGCCCTGGTACAGCTCCCACAGCATGGACGGCCGGGTCCAGCCGCCGCGGTTCAGCAGCGGGTCGCGCAACTCGTGGACCGCTTCGAAGGCGCGCCGCCAGAGCGCGAGCGGGTCGGCCAGCAGCGGGGCCGCCTTGGCGACCGGCAGCAGACGTCCCTTGACCACCCGCACCACGCGCACCTTCTTCGCCCACTCGAACAGCAGGTCCAGCCCGCCCAGTTCTGCGCTCGAGCGCGTGCGGTGGACCGTGCCGTCGACCACCGGGTCCACCACGTCGCCGGTCTCCAGCAGCGGCACCAGCTCCCGGGCGTCGGCCAGCCGCAACCTGCCCGTCCCGGTCAGCACCCGCCCTGCGGGCGCGGCCTGCTCGGTCCACCGGACCAGCGCGCGCAACTGCCCGACCACGGGTGAGGCTTCGGCCGCCACGGCGAGCTCGGCCGAGGCGGGCAGAGCGACCGGCAACTGCGGCATCGCACGCTCCGCCGGACCGGTGAACCCGCCACCGAGGCCGAGGGCCGTCGTCCGGCGCCGCATGATCCGCTCGACCAGTGCCTCGTCGTACGGCACCCGGCCGCCCCGGACCCGGTCGATGAACCGCTGCATCGCCGCCGCGTCGTGGATGTCCACGCCGTGCTCGGCGGCGGCGGTGGTCCAGAACTTCGCGATGCCCCACCGCTCCCGGTCTGCCATCGCGGCCGGGTAGTCGGCCGCAGCCGCCGCGACCGCGGCTCGGTTCTCCGCTGCGGAGCCACCGCGCGGATCGCGCAATCCCGACTGCACCAGGAAGTCCAACAGCGCGTCCAACGTCCCGGGGCCGTCCGGCAGCGGCTCACCCGGCAAGACGGTCAGCTTGGCCGGCATCCACTCCAGCAGGAACTCGGTGACCAGCGCGGGCGTCCACAAGGCCAGCCGCCCGTCCCTCGTCGCGGAGTTGCGGTAGTCCCAGGCCGCCTCGGCCACCCACGGATCGAGGTCACGGCCGTTCCGGCCCGCCCACACCCCCGAACGCCGCACCAGGAGTTCCTGGGAGGCCAGGAACTCCTGCTCATCCTCGGGGGCGAAGAACGTACGCACGGTGCGAACCCATCTCTCTGCGAAGCCAGGCAGCGCCACGCTACCCGGCCATGGGAGCCACGGACCGCCCGGGACCACCGCCGCCGGCCACGGGCACCGTCCCGGCCCACCTCAGCAACGTGCGGCCTGTGAGTGCCCTGCGGGGCGGGAGCCTCCAAACTCACGCCAGTGGGTGAAGCTGGAGGCCACCGGCTCGCAGAGCCGGACTCGTTGCTGCCAGCATGCCGTACCAGGCGGGCACAGCGCGCCACAGGCCGGGGCTCAGTGCCGCAGCGCAATCACCTGCCGCACCACCAACCGCCCCGAACGACCAGCCATGTTCTCTGATCTCCTGCCCAGCACTCGACCGACGACTACGGCAAAGCCAGCTCACCCCGCACCATCGGCGTGTGCGCATGGGTTGTGTCCGGCCTCGGACACCGAATGTGAGCCCACGGGTTCCCGGGAAGTGGGGGGGGGGGGGGGGGGGGGGGAGGGGGGCCCCCTCTCGTGCAGCAGGGGGGGGGGGGGGGGGGGGGGGGGGGGGGGGGGGGGGGGGGGGGGGGGGGGGGGAGCGGGGAG
>NZ_JBVHLF010000022.1:53709-97355 GCF_055559155.1 Kitasatospora sp. NPDC024654 | reverse complement strand
AAACACCCCCCCCCCCCACACTCGCGGTGTTCGTCGGTGTTTTGTTCCGCTCCGCAAAAACCGACGGTCCCCCCTTTTTTTCCGGGGCTTTTTTCCCCCCCCCCCCCCCCCCCCCCCACTTCCCGCTTTCCGGAACCGTGGGTGGGGATCAGGGCGAGCTGCTGGTGGAGCGCGGCCCGGCGGGCTCGGCTCAGCGGGGACGGCGACCAGGTCGCTGCCGGCGCGGACGGGGCGGCGACGTCGTCGCGGGTGGGTCGGCCGGTTCCGCGCCTGGAACCCGCGCGGGTCGGAGCCTCGTCCCGGGCTCAGCGGCCCGGGCGGCGCCGGGCGACGAGGGCGGCGATGTCGTCGTCGAGCTCGCCGCCGCTGTAGGCGATCAGGTCGCGGTGGAGGTGGTCGAGGAGCTGGTGGGGCGCCTCCCCGCTCCACGAGCGGACGCGGTCGGCGAGGGGGTAGAACGCGCCGGAGCGGTCGCGGGTCTCCGTGACCCCGTCGGTGTACAGGAGGAGCTGGTCCCCGGGGTGGAAGGGGGCGAGGTCGACGTGGTACCCGCCGTTCACCAGCATGCCCAGGTTGAGCGGCGGCGAGGGAGCGGCGGGATCCAGCTTCCGGACCCCGCCGCGGTGCAGCAGCAGCGGGGGCGGGTGGCCGCAGGTGACGGTCCGGACGACCGGTTCGTCGTCAGGGATCTCGGCGAGGAGAGCGGTGATGAAACGTTCGGCGATCTCCGAACCCGGGACCCCCGGGTACTGGGAGGCGTGACGGCTGATGCTCGTTTCCAGGCGGTGCGCGAGGTGGGGCAGGTCGGGCGCGTCGTGGGCGGCCTCGCGGAAGGCGCTGAGCAGCGCCGCGGCCGTCTGTACCGCGAGCAGGCCCTTGCCGCGTACGTCGCCGATGAGCAGCCGTACGCCGTGCGGGGTGCGTATCGCCTCGTACAGGTCGCCGCCGATCCGGGCTTCCGCCGCGGCGGCCAGGTAGAGGCTCTCGAGCGTGACGTGCCCGAGGTGGCGCGGTAGCGGGTGCAGCACCGCCAGCTGGGCGGCCTCGGCCACCGAGCGGACCTGGACCAGCTGTTGGGCGCGCCGGCCCAGCAGGCGGTTGAGGAAGACCGCGAACACCGCGATCACCACGAGGGTGGCCAGCTCCGAGTAGGCGGTCGCATCCCGCAGCGCGTCGAAGTCCACCATCAGACCGACGAAGATGGCGCACGCGGCCACTCCGGTGAGCACCGTCCCCCACAGGGGCAGCAGCGCGGCGGCGGCAACCATGGCCGTGGCGAGGAAGGCGTCCGGCCTGACCTCGCGGGGTGTGACGAGGCCGATGAGCAGGCCGACGAAGAGCAGCAGAGCGGGCAGCACGGGCAGCAACTTGGGCCGCGCACCAGCGCTGTGCGGGACTCCGCGTTCCTCAGGAGACCTCGCCACCGTGCCGCTCCCCTGGATCACACACGCCGGGCGGCAGCCCGGGCCCGGAATCCGGGCCGCCGATTTGGGCCATTTTATCGCCGTTCGCCGGTAGCCCACGGTCAGCCCGGTGAGCGGTGGTGACGCGGGCTGTCACCAGGTCGCGGTCCAGGCTGTGCCGCGTCCCGGTCGATCCGGTCCAGGTCCCGCATGATCTGGTCGCCGCGACCCAGGGCGTAGCAGTCCGGTGACAGAGCGGGATCCATTTCGTCGATTGTTCGTACTACCTTCGATCCCGCGCGCCGTCCCGTTGCCTCCCGGTCCGCGCAGGAGAGGGGACGGGCGCCGTGCGCTTCCTCACCCGTACTGTGCTCAGGAGAACCGCATGTCGCTCTTAACCCCCCGCCGTACGACCAGTGTCCGCGCGCTGGCCGGCACCGTCCTGACAGCCGCTCTGCTGGTGTCCGTCGCAACGGCCTGTTCCAGCCCGTCCGACGCGCGCCAGAGCGCCGCACCGGCCGCCACGCCGTCCGCGCCCGCTACCGCCACCCCCGACACGCCTTCCACCGCCGCACCAGCCGTCACACTCGACGCCACCGCACCGGCCACCACGCACCACACCACCGCACCAACTGCCAGGCGCGGCGCCACCCCACCGGCCGCTACGGCCAGGGCGGCATCCCCGGTCCGCACCCAGACCCTGGTGGACGGCAGCACGGCCGAGATCCAGGAACTCGGCACCGAGCACTACCTCGCCAAGATCGTCAACGGCGGCCAGGTCTACGCCACGCTGGAGACGGACCAGCACGACGTCGGGGTCGACGCCAACGACATGTTCGTCGTGCTCTCGCTGGACGGCCAGATCCACTCCTGGATGGGCGGCGGACGGACCGGCCCGGGCACGTTCGACCTCCCGGGCGGTTGGACGGCCAAGGTCACGAAGATCGGCGACCTCCGGTACCGCGCGCAGATCCTCGGCAACGACGGCGCGGTGGACGCCACGCTGGAGACGGACCAGCACGACGTCGGGCTCGACGCCAACGGCGTGTACATCGTGCTCGGCATGGGCGGCGAGATCAGCGCCCACATGTGAACGCCCGCCCGGGTGACTACTGCAGCATCGCCTCGAACCGGTACTCGGGCGCGGTCAGCGGTTGCTCGGACCAGATGACCTTGCCGCGGGCCGTGTACCTGGTCCCCCAGCGCTCGGCCAGCTGGGCCACCAGGAACAGGCCCCGGCCGCCCTCGTCCGTGCTGGCGGCGTAACGCAGGTGCGGGGCGGTGCTGCTGCCGTCGGAGACCTCGCAGACCAGGCTGCGGTCGCGCAGCATGCGCACCCGGATCGGCTCGGCGCCGTAGCGGACGGCGTTGGTGATCAGCTCGCTGAGGATCAGCTCGGCGGTGAAGGTCAGCTCCTCCATCCCCCAGGCCACCAGCTGGTCGGCGCATTCGTTCCGGATGCGCGGGACGGCGGCGAAGTCGTACGGCACGTCCCAGCTGGCCACCTGGTCGGGGTCGAGCAGCTGCGTGCGCGCGACGAGGAGCGCGACGTCATCGCTCGGACGCGACGGCACCAGCGCGCCGAACACGGCCCGGCAGGTGTCGTCCGGGGACGCGTCGGCGTGGGTGCCCGCCAGGGAACGGCGCAGCGCGGCGAGTCCGTTCTCCAGGTCGCGGTCGCGGCCCGTGACGAGCCCGTCCGTGTAGAGCACCAGTGCGGTGCCGGGCGCCAGCTGCAGCTCGGTGGTTTCGAAGGGCAGGCCGCCCACCCCGAGCGGCGGCCCGGCGGGCAGATCGACGAACTCCACGCTGCCGTCGGTGTGCACCAACGCGGGCGGTGGATGACCCGCCCGTGTCATCGCGCAGCGGCCGGAGACCGGATCGTAGATCGCGTACAGACAGGTGGCGCCCGTGACGGCCGCTCGCTCGCCCTCGCCCTGGCGCTTGCCCCCGCCCTCGGCGTCGCCTTCTCCCGCAGCCGCCTCGCCCTGGTCGAGCCGGGCGACCAGTTCGTCGAGGCGGGCGAGCAGTTCGTCCGGGGGGAGGTCGAGGGCCGAGAAGTTGAGTACGGCCGTGCGCAGTCGGCCCATCGTGGCGGCGGCGTGCAGGCCGTGGCCGACGACATCGCCGACCACCAGTGCCACCCGGAAGCCGGGCAGCGGGATGACGTCGAACCAGTCCCCGCCGACCCCTCGCCGCGCCGGCAGGTAGCGGTAGGCCACCTCCAGGGCGCTCTGCTCGGGCAACCCCCGGGGCAGCAGGCTGCGCTGCAGCGTCTCGGCCATCCGGTGCTCGCGGGTGTAGCGGCGGGCGTTGTCGACGGTGATCGCGGCGCGGGCGACCAGTTCCTCGGCGAAGGAGACGTCCTCCTCCCCGAACGGCTCGGACTCCCCCGCGCGCCAGAAGTTGACCATGCCCAGGGTCAGACCGCGCGCCCGCAGCGGTGCGGAGATCAGCGAGTGGATCCCGTACTCGGTGATGCGGTCGGCGGTCTCCGGGTCGCGCGCCCGCCAGGCGTGCGCCTGGCGCAGGTCGGCGACGAGCGCGGCGTTCCCGGTCTCCAGGGCGGCCTCCTCCGGCGTCCCGGGCAGCGGGCTGATCTGCGAGCCCACCGGGTAGAACGGCCGGTCGTCGCTGATGCCGCTGGCAGCCGTGCGGCGGATCCGCGGGCCCAGCGTGGTGACCGGGTCCGGGAGTGGCTCGTCGCCGTGCAGCACCGGGTCGGCCAGCTCGACCGTGGCGAAGTCCGCGAAGCGCGGAACCGCCACGTCGGCCAGCTCCTGGGCGGTCCGCACCACGTCCAGGGTGGTGCCGACCCGCAGCCCCGCCTCGTAGAGCAGCTGCAGCCGGGCCCGGGCCGCCTCGGCCTGCCCGGCCAGCGCCCGCAGCTCGGTGGTGTCCCGGATGGTCGCGACACTGCCGGGCCCTCCGCCGAACGGCGCGGTCGGGCGGTTGTTGACGGCGAGCAGCCGGTCTTCGGCCAGGTGCACCTCGTCGGTGGCGGCCCGCCCGGACGCCAGCAGCTCGGCCAGCCCGGGATCGAGCCCGAGCCCGGCGACCGGCCGCCCCTCCACCTCGGGCGGCAGCTCGAGCAACCGCCGGGCCTCGTCGTTCGCCAGCACGACCCGCCCGTCCCCACCGACGATCAGCACACCCTCGCGGACCGCGTGCAACACCGCGTGATGGTGCTCGTACATCCGCGTCATCTCGGCCGGGCCCAGGCCGCGCGTCTGGCGGCGCAGCCGCCGCCGCACCAGCACCGCCCCGCCCGTGCCCACGGCGAGCGCGGCCGCCGCGCCGCCGAGCAGGACCGGCAGCTGCCGGCCCACCGCGCTGCCCGTGTGCGCGACGGTGTAGCCGACCTCGACCAGCCCGGCGACCGAACCGTCCGGCCTGGTGACCGGCACGTCGGTTTCCACCACCCGTCCGATGGGCGCGAGGAGGCTGATGGTGGTCGGCCCCTTGAGGGCTTCCTGGTACGGGCCGATGACGTGCTTCCCGATCAGCGCGGGATTGTCGGAGGTGTAGCGGATCCCCTCGGGGCTGGCGATCACGACGTAGTCGAAACCGCCCTTCTTCATGATGTCCGTGGCCATCGGCTGCAGCACCGCGGTCGGATCGGGGCTGTCCAGGGCGTTCACCACCGTGGGGACCTGCGCCAAGGTGATGGCCGCGGCGCGCGTGCGGTGCTCGGCGTCACTCGTGGCGTAGCTCCTGGCCTGCAGGAGGAGCGCCGCCAGCGCGGCGCCGACCAGCAGTACCACCGCGGCCAGCAACCACAGGAACACCTGCCCGGCGACACTGCGCAGCCCCAGCCGTGAGCGTAGCCCACCCCGAGGGGACCGGTCTTCCCCCGGTCCGCCCTGTGCCTTGTCCCCACGGGCATGACTCACTGCGTGCATCCGGGCCGTCCCCGTGCATCCGGGTGTTCCTCTTCCACGCTGCCACCTCGTCCGCGGACACGCATGCCCGAAGCCGCCGCGGGGCCGAACGGACCGCCCGGCGGGTCGGCGCCCCGGAGTTCCTCCTCACCGCGCGGGGTCGGTGTCCGGCCGCGCGGTGCGTGCGGCGTTGGCGCAGCGGGCGGCGAGGTCTGCGAACGCGGTTGCCAGTTGGGGTGGGCCGATGACCTCGATGTCGGTGTCGAAGCGGCCGATGGCGGCGGCGAGCCCGGTCCACGACCAGGAGCCGAGGGTGAGTCGGCAGCGTTCGGTGCCGACTTGTTCGACGGTTCCGTCCTGGGCGAAGGGGGCGACGTCGGCGGCCGGCAGGTGGAGGATGACTTCGCCGCGGCACGGCCACTCGGTGGTGGTGCCGTCGTTGCCAACGGAACCGGCTGGTGACGAAGTCGGAGACGTTGCCTCCGGGGATCTCGCGCGGGACGAAGCGGGGGCCGGTGGGCGTGCGCGGGCGGATGCGCTCGGCGCGGAAGGTCCGCCAGTCCTCGCGGTCGAGGTCCCAGACCACGAGGTACCAGCGGCCACGCCAGGTGACCAGATGGTGCGGCTGAACGCGGCGGCGCTGTTCGATCGGGCCGTCCGGATCCCGGACGTAGTCGAAGCGCAGTTCCTCGCGGGCGTGGACGGCACGGCTCAGGTCCATGAGGACCTGCCCGTCGACCCGGGTCGTGTCGCGGCTCCCGGGCGGTCGGACGGCGGTCAACTGCCGCAGGTCGATGCGTTGGCGCAGGCGAGGCGGCATGACCTGGCGAACGGTGGCCAGGGCGCGCGCGGCGTCCTCGGCCACCGTGGTGCCGGTGGCCGCGGTCCGCAGGGCGACGGCCAGGGCGAGGGCCTGGTCGTCGTCGAACGGTGACGCCACCCACGGCGGCGCATCCGTCACCCCGGCATCATCGGGTTCCTCGTCAAGGGCTTCGACTACGCGTGGCGGCAGGCGGAACCGGTGGACACCGATGTCTCCCGCGAGCGTTCCCCGCTCCTCACCGACGAGACCAGACGCGCCGTACTCAGACTCATGGTGGCCGGCTACACCGACGACCCCATCGCCAAGCGCCTCGGCATGAGCGCCCGCACGGTGGCGAGTCACATCAAGCGAGCGGCCGAGGTGTTCGGCAGCCGGAGCCGCGCCCAGCTGGCCTACCTCATCGCCAGGCCCGATCTGGCCGCCGACCTCGACTCCCCCGGGAACTGACACTCAGGGCGCTGGCCGGGCGGGTGTCGACGGGGAGGGCCCGGCCGGTCTCGACCTCGGGGCGGCCGTGCGCCCGTGCGGCGCCCTATGCGGTCGGCGAGGGGGTGGTGGCGGGGCTGCCGGGTTCGGGGGCGTCCTGGGTGACCGTGGCCGTCCAGCCCTGCTCGAGCAGGAGACAGGGCGCCCACGCGGCTGACGGCGACCGCGGCCTGTTCGCCCAGCGCAACAGCGGAAACCACGTCCGCGTCTACCTCATCCAACGGGTCCCGGTCGACTGGCTCAGCCGGAGCGGCCTGACCGCCGGTGACGCCGATGCCATCCGCGCCCTGCTCCTCGACCGGTACGCCCACTGGTCGCCCCGCCTGCGCCGGACGATCACCGACAACGACGGCCCCTACGTCGACCGCCCGATCTTCGCCCTCCCCGTCCCGCACACCTGGGAGCACAACCCGACCGTGACCCTGCTCGGCGACGCCGCCCACCTCATGCCCCCGCTCGGCCTCGGCGTCAACCTCGCCATGCTCGACGCCAGCGAACTCGCGCTCGCCCTCGCCGGCTCCGCCACCGTCGACGACGCCATCCACGGCTACGAGCGGACCATGCTCCCCCGTTCCACCGAGACGGCCAGGATGCTCGAGGGCGGCGCCGAGCACCTGCTGTCCCCCGGCATCGCCGACTTCGGCGACGCCGGCGACGCCCGGTCCTGAGAGCCCTCGCCGGTGCCCGCGCCGCCCTCGTCGGTTGCCGACGCCCTGGCCCCCCGCGTGCCGAAGGCGCGCCGAGTGCGGTCCGGTGCGCCGCCCCGCCGCGGTCCGCCGTGCGACGCGGGTACGGTGACGGGAACGTCAACTCCGAACAGGGAGCACTCGCCCGTGTCCTTCGAGCACCTCGTCAGCGCCGCGCCGACACCTCGGTTCGGGCTGGGACTGGCCGCGCTGGGCCGGCCCGGCTACATCAACCTCGGCCGGGCCGAGGACCTCCCGGCCGAGCGCACGGTGTCCGCGATGCGCGAACGCACCCACGAGGTACTCGACGCCGCCTACGCCCAGGGCGTCCGGTACCTGGACGCGGCTCGTTCCTACGGTCGCTCGGAGGAGTTCCTCGCCGAGTGGCTCGAACGCCGGCCGGACGTCCGGGACGTGGTGGTCGGCAGCAAGTGGGGCTACACCTACACGGCCGACTGGCGGGCCGACGCGGACGTGCACGAGGTCAAGGACCACGGCGTGCAGACCTTCGACCGTCAGGTGGCCGAGAGCCGGAGCCTGCTCGGCAAGCGGCTGGACCTCTACCAGATCCACTCCGTCACGCCGGACAGTCCCGCGCTCACCGACCCCGTTCTGCACCGCAGGCTGGCGCGGCTCGCCGCCGAGGGCGTGCTCGTCGGCCTGTCGACCAGCGGCCCGTCCCAGGCGGACGCCATCCGTGCCGCGCTCACCGTCACGGTGGACGGGCAGCCGCTCTTCCGCAGCGTGCAGGCCACGTACAACCTGCTCGAACCCTCGGCCGGTGAGGCCCTCGCCGCGGCGCACGACGCCGGATGCGTCGTCATCGTCAAGGAGGGCATGGCCAACGGACGCCTCGCCGGGCGCCCCACCGACGCGGCGACGTCCGTCGTCCTGCGCCGGGTGGCCGAGGAGGCGGGTACCAGCTGCGACGCGGCCGCCCTCGCCGCCGTCCTCCACCAGCCCTGGGTCGACGTGGTGCTCTCCGGCGCCGCCACCGTCGACCAGCTCACCAGCAACCTGCGGGCCGCCTCGGTACGGTTCGACGCGGACCAGCTCGCCCGGCTCGCCACCCTGGCCGAACCCGCCGGCGCGTACTGGCAGCACCGGTCGCGGCTGGCCTGGAGCTGATCCTCGCGGCACGTGATGCCCCGCGGCCCTCGGCCCCGGCGGGGGCGCCGGGGGCATCGAGTCCGGGCGGCCACGCCCCTCCCGACGCCGGCCCGGGTTCCCGGGCCGTCGGGGGTCTGACCGGCGATCACCTCGGTCGGCACGATCGTGCCGGCCCGGGGCGGCGCGCTGGGCACCGCCCCGGGCCGGTGTGCCCGTTGAATCCGGCCCGCGCGGACGGGGCGACCGGGCGGTCCGTCCCGCTGGCTGTCACGCCGTCACGACGTCACCCGGCGGCGGCCCAGGCGATTGACACCGCACTCCACCACCCGGAATGCTGAAACGCGAGTCCGGAACCCTTCCGTTGGTACGCCGCCGCCACGTGGACCACGTGCGCTGCGCCACCGATCTGTGTCGCCGATCCGGGTCGCTGATCCGGGTCGCCGCACGCACGGCGCGCCGGCCGATCTCCGCACCCCCATTTCGGACTCCCCGGCGAAGGACCCCTCATGTCCCGTGCCCGCACAGTCCTCACGGCTTCCGTCGCGGCCGCCACCGGAGCGGGCAGCTGACCGTCGCGACCGACTCCCCGGCCTACTCGCCGTGGTTCGACGACAACACCCCGGCCGACGGGAAGGGCTTCGAGAGCGCGGTGGCCCATGCGGTGGCCAGCAAGCTGGGCTTCGACCGGAGCCAGGTGAAGTGGGTCGTCGAACCCTCCGACAATTCCTACGCCCCGGGGGCGAAGGACTTCGACTTCGACATCAACGAGATCTCCGACACTCCGCAACGCGCCAAGGCGGTGGACTTCTCCACCAGCTACTACACGACCGAGCAGGGTGTCCTCACCCTCGCCAACTCCCAGTACGCGCAGGCTACTTCGCTGAGTGCGCTGAAGGACGCCAGGATCGGCGCGCAGGTGGCCACCACCAGTTACCAGGCGGTGCTCGACGAGCTCGGGCCCACGCACCAGCCGAGTGTCTTCAACACCACCAACGACGAGGTCAACGCGCTGCGCAACGGCCAGATCGACGCGGTCGTCACCGACCTGCCGACCGTGTTCTACCTGGCCGGCGCGGAGCTGAACAACGGCAGGAGCCTCGGACAGTTCGGCTACGACGGTGCCCCCCGAGCAGTTCGGCCTGCTGCTGCGCAAGGGCAGCGGATTGACCCCCTGCGTGAGTCAGGCCCTGACCGCCCTCAAGGCCGACGGCACGCTCGCCAGGATCACCGCCCAGTGAGCCGCGATCGCCCGTGCCCTGGCCACCGGACCGGAACTGCTCCTCTTCGACGAGATCACCTCGGCGCTCGACCCCGAGCTGGTGGGCGAGGTCCTCGACGTGGTCGCGGACCTCAAGCAGCGCGGTCTGACCATCCTGATGGCCACGCACGAGATGGGCTTCGCACGGCACGTCGCCGACCAGGTCTGCTTCCTGGAGGACGGCGTGATCGTCGAGCAGGGCACCGCGGAGCAGGTGCTCACCGATCCGCGGCACCAGGCCACTCGGCGCCTCCCTCCCGCGTGCTCGACCACTCCTGACGGGCCGGCGGCCCGTGGTCGGGGTCCGGCCGTCGAGTGCCCGACGAGCGTGAATCCGGTCCTCCAGCGGTCGGTTGCCCCGAGGTCGGTTCGCGGATTCGGCCGAGGTGCCGTAGAGTCGGTGACACCGACGCGGGGTGGAGCAGCTCGGTAGCTCGCTGGGCTCATAACCCAGAGGTCGCAGGTTCAAATCCTGTCCCCGCTACCACGAAGGCCGGGGCCGGCGCACAGTGTGCGCCGGCCCCGGCCTCGTTCGTCGGCCGGCCGATGGCGGTGCCGACGCCGGTCAGGCTCCGGGGGACGTGGCTCCGGCGAGGTGGGTGGTCCAGCGGGTGAGGAGCGTGCCGGTGGCCGTGGGGTGCGCGCTCTCGGCCCAGAGGTGGGCGACGGGCTCGACCGGGTCGGGGAGGACGTGCACCCAGTCGCCGTTCTCCAGGGTCCCGTGGATGCCTTCGACGGCGCCGGTGGTGTCGACCGAGAAGCCGTGCCGGTCGGCGAGCTCGATGGCGCGGCGCATCACCGCGCCCTTCGCCTCCGCCGCGGTGGTGATCCGGGCGTGCCGGACGTGCGGGATGGGGGTCCGGGCGACGAGGGCGTGCAGCGGGGTCGGGGTCCGGGCGATCAGCGCGGTCAGCTGGGCCAGGGCCGCGAGGGCGTCGTGGGTGGAGGCCAGGGCGGCCACGGTGACACCGCCGCGGCCGTCGGCGGCCAGCGCCGCCTGGTGCTCCTGGACGGCCGCCGCCAGGGCTGCCGCGCCGACGGCGGTCCGGACGATCCGGGTGCCGTGAGCGGCGGCGATCCGCTCGGCGTGGCGGCTCGCGGTCACCGGGAGCGCGACCAGGCCGCCGGGCCGCTGCTCGGTGTGGAGGGAGAGCAGCGTGAGCAGCGCCCGCTGGTGGCTGATCGGGCTGCCCTGGTCGTCCACCAGGGTGAGGCGTTCACCCAGGGGGTCCAGGTGCACGCCGAACGCGGCCCGGGCCGCGGTGACGGCCCGGCCGACCTGTTCCAGGGCGGCGGTGCGCTGCTCCGGGGTCAGGGTCGGACGGCTGCGGTCCGGTCCCGGGCTGGTGAGCAGGGCTTCGACGCCCAGTCGTCCGAACAGTTCGGGCAGCAGCCCGCCGGCGGCGCCGTGCCCGGCGTCGACGACGATCCGCAGCCCGGCGTCGGCGACGTGACCGGTGTCGACGGCCTCCACCAGGGTGTCCAGATAGGTGTGCTGGACGTCGGCCGGGACCGCGAGGTCGGTGAACTCGTGCGGCAGCGCCCGGCGGTACTCCTGCCGGGCGAAGGCCCGGTCGAGTTTGCGCTGCGCGCTGTGGGAGAGGTCGGCGCCGTGCTTGTCCAGCAGGACGATGTCCAACGCGTCGGGGTCGCCGGGCGTGGTGTGCACGACCAGCCCGCCGGCCGCCAGCCGGGCGGTGTGCCAGCGGGCCAGCGGTAGTGGCACGTTGTCCAGGTCGTGCACCTGGACGGCCGACGCCTGGAGCGCGGCGGCGACGGCCCGCTTGATGGTCTGCGCGGGCCTGCCGTGGTCCCGGGCCAGGGTGACGATCGCCCCCTTGGCGAGCATGCCGGCGTAGGCGGTGGCCAGTTCGACCGCGAGCTCGGGCGTCAGCTCGATGTTGACCGTCCCGGTGGCCCCCCGCGGGCCGAAGAGCGTGGACCGGACGTGGGACTGGCGGGTCAGCGAGGTGCGGACGGTGGCACCGGCGGCCACGCTCCGGGCCGGGTGGATCCGCGCTTCGCTGGTGACGGCGGCGCCGCGGCCGACCAGACTGCCGTCGCCGACCACCGCGCCCTCGGTGATCCGCGCCTCCGCCAGGACGTCGGTGTTCCGGCCGATGACGCAGCCGTGCAGGTCGGCCCGGGCACCGATCCGGGCGCCCTCGTGCAGCACGGTCTGGCGCAGCCGCGCACCGGGCCCCACCGAGGCGCCGGCCCCGATCACGGTGAAGTCCTGGATCCGCGCCCCGGCCTCGACGGTGGCATGGGGGCCGATGAAGAGCGGACCGCGGAGCTCCGCGTCCGGGTGGACCTGGGCGTCATCCGCGATCCAGATCCCGGGCGAGCGCTCGAAGCCCTCCAGCTCGGCGTCCACCCGGCCCGACAGCACGTCGAGTTGGGCCTGGCGGTAGCTCGCGTGGCCACCGACGTCCTGCCAGTAGCCGTCGGCGACGTAGCCGTAGACGCCCATGCCGTCCTTCATGAGCTGGGGGAAGACGTCAGCCGACCAGTCGACCGGGACACCGGGCTCGATGTGGTCGAGCACCTCGGGCTCCATCACGTAGATCCCGGTGTTGACGGTGTCCGAGAAGACCTGGCCCCAGGTGGGCTTCTCCAGGAACCGCTCGATCCGGCCCTCGTCGTCGATCAGCGCGACACCGAACTCGCGCGGGTCGGCGACCCGGGTCAGGCAGACGGTGACCAGGGCGCCCTTGCGCCGGTGGAAGGCGATCAGCTCGGTGAGGTCGATGTCGGTGAGCGCGTCGCCGGAGATCACCACGAAGGGCTCGCCGGCCAGCTCCGCCTCGGCGTTCTTCACGCTGCCGGCCGTGCCCAGCGGAGTCTCCTCCAGGGCGTAGCGGAGCTCGACGCCCAGCGCGCCGCCGTCGCCGAACCGCTCCTCCACCAACGGCGCGAGGTACTGGACCGTGGCGACCACGCTGGTCAGTTGGTGACGGCGGAGCAGCAGCAGGATGTGCTCCATGATCGGGCGGCCGGCCACCGGCAAGAGTGGTTTGGGCAGGCCCGAGGTCATCGGACGGAGCCGGGTGCCCTCACCGCCCGCCATGACGACGGCTTTCATGACGAAATGTCCTCTCATCGGGTGCGCTGCGATCGGAAGTGCGGCGGGTGAGCGTGCCGCGTGGTCGCCGGCATCGACGACACCCCGCCAGCATGCCGGCGGACCGGACATTCCAGGGGACCGCCGGCCGAATTCGTGCGGGCTTCGTGCAGTTGACGCAACATGCCCTGACCAGCGAACTCCGACGACTTCGTGCGATTCCTCTTGCGTGCCCCGACAAACCACGTCGATGCGTTCCCCGGACTTTGAGAAGTAGCTCCCGCATCGGCGGCGGGAAGGGCCGGCCGGCGTCCCGTCCGGCTGTTTCGGCCGCCTGCGGGGCCGCTCTCGAACGGGCCGACGGAACGGAGAAGGCGGCAGGTCAGAGGCCTGGCAGTGGCCGTCCGAGCGATCGGTGGCCGGGCCGACGGGCAACGTCGGTGGGCGGTTCGGGGCGGTCCGGCGGCGGTGTTCCGATCGTTGACACGTCGTTCTGACCGATCGTACGTTTCTGGCGCCGAGGGGGACCCGATTGCGCCGGGCGCCGGGAATTCCCCCCGAGCAGTCCTCGCGAGCCGGCCGCAGCCGGAAATCTCATTAGACAACGGGTGGAGGCACGCCCATGGAAAGTCAGTCTGTGAAGCGTTTCGCACAAGAGTGGTTCGACGACCTGAGCGCCCATGAGCCGGTCGACCGGCTGTTGGCCCGGGTCGCCGACACCGACCTCGAAATGGTCTTCCCCGAGCGCACCCTGCGCAGCCACGCGGACTTCGTCGACTGGTACGCGGTGGTCGGCGAGGCCTTCACCGATCAGGCCCACCGGATCGAGGCGTTCCGGTCCGAGAGCCGCGGCGACCGGGTGGAGGTCACCGTCACCGTGGTCTGGACCGCGACGCTGACCGCGGACGGCACCCGGTCCGCGTTCCGGGTGAACCAGACCTGGCAGCTGCGCACCACGCCCGGCGGCCGGCTGCAGATCGTCAAGTACCAGGTCGGCGAGCTGTGTCCGGTGCCGGTCATCGGTTCGCCCGTCGACTCGACTCCCGGGGCGCGGTGATGGCCGGGTCCGACTCCGTCGACTACGTCGTGGTCGGCGCGGGTTCGTCGGGTGCCGTGATCGCCAACCGGCTCAGTGCCGACCCCGAGCGCACCGTGCTGCTGCTGGAGGCCGGGGACTGGCCCGACCGGCCGGAACTCGCCGACGTCGACGCCGGATCGGTGCTGTCGGTGCTGACCTCCGAGTGGAGCCCGCGGATCGACTGGGGCTACGCGACGGAGGACGAGAAGGAGCTGGACGGCCGTAGCGTTCCGATCGCCCGCGGCAAGGTGGTGGGCGGATGCAGCTCGGTGAACGCCCTGATGTGGGTGCGTGGCAACCGGGCCGACTTCGACGGTTGGGCCCGACAGGGCAACCCGGGCTGGTCGTTCGACGATCTGTTGCCGTACTTCAAGCGCGCGGAGAGCTACCACGGCGGCGGTTCCGCGGACCGCGGCACCGACGGACCGATCCAGGTGCGCGCACTGGAGGACCCCAGCCCGATCGCCCGGGCCTTCGTCGCGGCCACCCGCGAACTCGGCCTGGGTGATGGCGAGTTCGACTACAACGGGACGCAGCAGGAGCAGGGCGGCTTCTACTACCAGACCACCCGGACCGCGGAGAACCAGCGCAGCAGCACCGCCACCGCGTACCTGCGGCCGGTGCTGGACCGCCCCAACCTCCGGATCGAGACGCGGGCGCGGGCGACTCGCCTGATCACCGCCGGGCGACGCGTGGTGGGCGTCGAGTACGTCCAGGACGGTGTCGTCCGTTCGGTCGAGGTCACCCGGGAGGTCGTGCTCAGTGCCGGTGCCTTCGAGAGCCCGAAGCTGCTGATGCTGTCGGGCATCGGCCCGGCGCGGCACCTGGCGGAGCACGGGATCCCGCTCGTGGCGGATCTGCCGGGGGTCGGTCAGAACCTGCAGGACCACGCCTTCGTACCGATCTGCTACCGGGCGACCGAGGAGCACCCGAGCGGTGCCCTGATCTCCGAGGCCGGGCTCTTCACCCGGACGGCGGCCGGGACGGCGGACTCCTCGCCCGACCTCCAGTTCACCTTCGGGCCGGTCAAGTTCCTGCCGCCGACCGCCCCGGCCGAGCAGTGGGAGGGGCCGGGCTTCACCTTCGCGCCCATCGCCCTGCTGCCGGTGAGCCGCGGCGAGGTCAGGCTGCGCAGCCAGGACCCGGCGGTGAATGCCGAGGTGCGGGCGCACTACCTGGAGCACGAGGGCGACCTCGACGTGCTGCTGCACGGCCTGAAGCTGGCGCGCCGGCTCGCCCGGAGCAGCGCGTTCGACCGGCTCCGGGGCGCGGAGCTCTCCCCGGGGGAGCACGTCACCGAGGACGCGGACCTCCGCGCGTTCATCAGGGCCAACGCCTCGACGCTCTGGCACCCGGTCGGCACCTGCCGGATGGGCGCCGACGACCGTTCCGTGGTGGACGCCGAACTCCGGGTCCACGGGGTCGACGGACTGCGGGTGGCCGACGCGTCGATCATGCCGGAGATCGTGGCCGGCAACACCAACGCAGCTTGCGTGATGATCGGCGAGAAGGCCGCCGATCTGATCGCGAACAGTAACTGAACCGACAGATCAGGAGAGAAGACAGTGACAACGACGGCTCAGCAGACCAACTCGGCGCTGTACCAGCGATTCCTCGACGCGTTCAACGTCAGCGACTACGCGGAGATCGCCAAGGTGATCGCCCCCGACTTCGAGGACCACCACAGCGGCTTCGACATCCGCGGCATCGACGCCTACCAGGCGGCGCTGCGCAACGCCCACGAGACCCTCGCCATCCGCGGCGAGCTGGAGCAGGTCCTGGAGGCCGGCGACAAGGTGGTGACCCGGGTCCGGCTGACCGGCAAGCACGTCGGCACCGTGCTGGGCTTCCCGGCGACCGGCCGGGAGGTGTCCTGGGACACCACGGAGATCTGGCGGGTCGCCGACGGGATGTTCGTGGAGCGCTGGGCCACGGACGACCTGCTCGGCCTGCGGGAGCAGCTGTCGCCCGAGCCGGCCAACGTCAAGCTGGTCCGCCGGGTGAGCGAGGTGGTCAACGCCCGCCAGTACGACGCCATGGACGAGCTGTTCGCCGAGAACTTCGTCGACCGCAACCCGGCCTGGAGCGTCGAGAGCCTGGAGCAGCTCAAGGGGATTATCATCGCGGCGCACGAGGCCCTCGACTTCACCGCCCACCTCGACGCGCTCTACGCCGCGGACGGCGACAAGGTCATCATGCACATCACCTTCACCGGCCGGCACATCGCACCGTTCTTCGGCATCGAGCCGACCGGCAAGGAGGTCACCTGGACCAGCCTCGAGGTCTACCGGGTCGAGGACAACAAGGTCGTGGAGCGGTGGGTGCAGGCCGACACCGCCGGGCTGATGGCGCAGATCGGCGTCCCGCTCCCGCAGTGACGACCCGCGCCACCGGACTCGAATCCCCCCGCGACGCGGGGGCTACCAAGGGAACACCAGGAGAAGAGGACTTCATGGACACCACTGCCGTGGTCAAGCGCTACTACGAGCTGGCCAACGCCGGCGACTGGGACACCTGGTGCGACCTGTTCGCCGTCGACCAGCAGATGGACGAGCAGCTCGCCGGGCACATCGAGGGTCGGGAGACCCTGCGCGAGATGATGAAGGGGTTCCCCACGACGTACGCGGCGTTCGCCAACAAGCCGGTGCACGTCGTGGTGGAGGGCACGCAGGCGGCCGTCGTCTCCCACATCTCCGCCCGCACCGTCTCCGGCGAGACGATCGAGGCGGACGTCTGCAACTACTTCCAGGTGGTCGACGGCCTGATCACCTACATGACGAACGTCCACGACAGCGTGCCGTTCGCGCCGATTCTCGGTAAGTGAGGTGCGGTCATGACGACATCGATCGAGGCGCGCTGGTCGCACGTCGGGCTCAACTGCGTCGACCTCAAGCGGACCGAGGAGTTCTACCGCCGCTGGTTCGGCTTCCGCCGCGCGCGGGTGGTCGAGGAGGACGGCGTCCGGGTGGTCTTCCTGCGCAGTGGTGACGTCTACCTCGAACTCTTCGCGACGAGCGAGGAGCCGCTGCTGGAGACCAAGGACGACGGCCCGGCGAACCCCGGGGTCGCCCGCCACCTGGCCTTCCAGGTGCCCAGCGTGGACACGTTCCTGGCGGAGGCCGCGGGTGCCCTGCCGATCTCCCTCGGCCCACTGGAGTTCGAGAAGTTCATCCCGGGCTGGAAGACCGTCTGGGTGACCGACCCGGACGGCGTGGTGATCGAGGTCAGCCAGGGCTACGTCGACCAGTCCGAGACGGAGCTCAGCCAGTACTCGTAGTCGCGACGGGCAGCACAGCCGGCCGGAGCCGTGGAGCGCGGATCGAGAGCGCGCTCCACGGCTCCGTCGTGTCCGGGGTTCCCACCCCGACCGGGACGGGGAGCCAGTGCCTACCCCCGGTCGTCCGTCCCGTCGCGGGGGGCGTGCCGAGCGGAGAGGCCGGCGGTGAACGCGGCGCACACCTCCGGTTCCACGAGTATCGGCAGGGTGATCCGCCACATGGTGGTGAGCCGCCGCTCCAGGTCCAGCCAACCGGATCCGGCGTCCGAGAGCAGCTGAACGCCGGCGAAGGTCTCGACGAACACCTCGGCGGTGGCCCGCAGGTCCAGGCCGGGCCGCAGTTCACCGTGTTCCTGGGCCAGCGCGAGGAACTCCATGACGATGAAGAACCACTGCGTCTCGGCCCGGCCCGTCGGCTGGCCGAACCCCCGCCCCTCCAGGCGCAACCGGGTGCCCGCCCGGGCCACCGGGTCCTGCATCAGCCGGCGCGAGGCCTCGAAGGAGAAGTCGATCAGGCCTCTGACCCCGCTCCGCTCCGCGGCCCGCACCCGCATGGCCAGGGTGGACCAGGTGGCCCCCTCCATGCCCACGATGCAGGACGCCAGCTCCTCCTTGGAGGAGAAGTGGAAGTAGAAGGCCCCCTTGGTGAGGCCGGCCTCGCGGAGGATCTCCTGGACGCTCGTGCTCTCGTAGCCGTGGGCACCGAACGCCCTGGCCGCGGCGGTGGTAAGTGCGAACCGTGTCTTCCAAGCCCTGCTCTGCACGTCAACTACCCCTACTTCATGGTCCATTCACGCATCAGGGCCCGCCCCGGACGGGGTGGGCCCTGAAGTGCACGGTCATGACCCCACGGGACTACGGCTGGACCGTGTCCTGGTGCAGGGCCGCGGGGAACGGGACCCCGGTCAGCTTCTCGCTGAGCTGCCGCAGCCGCGCCCTGGCCGAGCCGTCGTACGCCTGGGCGGCGGCCCTGGTGACCTGCGCACGGTTGAGGTACCGCCCGCTCTCCTCGGCGAACCTCGGCTCCTCCACCATCCGCAGGACGTTCGACACCCCTTCGGCGAGGGTGCTCTGCGGGGTGAAGAGGTGCGTCACGATCTTGGTGGGCATGTAGGAGGCCGGGTGCAGGGAGTTGACCGTCACACCGGTACCGGCGAGCGCCTCCGCCAGGTCGATGGTCAGCATGATCTGGGCGAGCTTGGCCTGGCAGTAGGCCTGCCCACCGTCCCAGCCGCGGGTCAGCATGACGTCGTCGAAGTCGATCGGTGCCTGCCCGGCCGACGTGACGTTGACGATCCGGGCCGGCGCCGAGCGGCGCAGCAGCGGCACCAGCCGGCAGCTGAGCACATAGGTGGCCAAGTAGTCTACCTGGAAAGTGAGTTCGAGACCATCCTCGCTCTCCGCACGGGTGAGCTCCACGCCGATCCCGGCGTTGTTGACCACCGTGTCCAGCTGGCCCCGGTCCAGCAGGCGCTCGGCCAGCGAGTGGATCTCGTCCAGCGAGGCGAAGTCGGCCCGCTCGTAGCTGAGCCGGTCGTTGCCGGTGGCGGCGCGCAGCTCCGCGAGCAGTTCCTCGCCCTTCCGCTCGCTGCGCCCGTGCAGGATCAGGGTCGCGCCACGGGCCGCCAGCTCGTGCGCGAGCCCCCGTCCGACCCCGTCGGTGGCACCGGTCACGAGAATGGTGCGGTTCGAGAGGGAATCCATGTCCAACCTCCAGTGGTGGAGCGGCGTTTCGTCGGTGTAGCACGGACGGCGCGGGGGTGGCGGCCGGAATCGACCCCCACCCCCGCGCCGTCCGCGGTGCTTCGCTGCGGACCGCCGCGGCGGTCAACAGGTCGGCGTCATTCGGCGTTGATGACGACGGTCTTCAACTGCAGGTACTCGTCGATGCCCTCGGGGCCGAGCTCGCGGCCGAAGCCGGACTGCTTGTACCCGCCGATCGGGATGCTGTTCTCGAACATCGCCCAGGCGTTGACCCAGACGATGCCCGCCTGCAGCCGGGCGGAGACCTGGTGCGCACGGCTCAGGTCGGTGGTGTGCAGGCCGGCCGCCAGCCCGTAGGGCGTACCGTTGGCGATCGCCACGGCCTCGTCCTCGTCCTCGAACGGGATCACGGTCAGCACCGGCCCGAAGATCTCCTCCTGGGCTATCCGCATCTGCGGGGTCACCCCGGTGAAGATCGTGGGCTGGTAGAAGAAGCCGCGACCGTCGCCCGCCGGGGCGCCGCCGGTCACCACGGTGGCACCCTCCGCCTTGCCGATGGCCACGTACTCCATGACCCGCTCCAGCTGGGTCCGATGGGCCAGCGGACCCATCTCGGTCCGCGGGTCCAGCGGGTCGCCGACGGCGGTGGCGGCCGCCCGGGCCACCATCCGCTCGACCATCTCGTCATGGATGTCGCGTTGCACCAGCAGACGCGAACCGCTCATGCAGAACTGGCCGGTGTTGGTGAACGCCGCCAGGTGGGCCCACTGGGTCACGGCGTCGAGGTTCGCGTCCGCGAAGACGATGTTGGCGCCCTTGCCACCCAGTTCGGCGGTGACCTTCTTCATCGTCTGGGCGGCGGTGGCGATCAGCCGCTTGCCGGTCGCGGTGGACCCGGTGAAGGCGAGCTTGCGGACCCCGGGGTGCTCGGCGAGCCGGGCTCCGACCGTCGCGCCCTCACCGGTGACCACGTTGTAGACACCGGCCGGGAGACCGGCCTCGACCATGATCTCGGCCAGCCGCAGAGTGGACAGCGGGGTCTGCTCGGCCGGCTTGTGCACGACGGTGTTACCGGCGGCGAGCGCCGCGGCGATCTTGTTGATCGCCAGGTTCAGCGGGAAGTTGAACGGCGTGATGGCGCCGACCACGCCGTACGGCTCCTTGCGGGTGATGGCGATCGACCGCCGCGCGGCCGGCCGCGCCGAGCCCTCCAACTGCTCCACCATGCCGCCGTAGTAGCGGAACACGCTGGAGGCGAACGGCAGGTCGAAGGCGCTGGCGACAGTGATCGGCTTTCCCACGTTGAGGGACTCCAGCAGCGCCAGCTCCTCCGCGTGCGCGTCGATCGCGTCGGCGATCCGCAGGAGCAGGCGGCCACGCCGCGGAAGCGTGAGCCCGCCCCACTCCTCGCTCTCGAAGGCGGCCTGCGCGGCGGAGACGGCCTGGTCGAGATCGGCGACCGTGCCCCAGGCGACTCGGCAGATCACCTCCTCGGTAGCCGGATTGACGACCTCACGGGTCTCACCGTGCTCGGCGGGACGGAACTTGCCGTTGATGAAGAGCTGCCCATCGGCGATGGTCGGTCGGGCCTGAAGAGACATGACTGCACTCCTGTGCGCAAGTGATGGATTCGGCTGCAGGTGGTGTCGCGACTGGCCGGGAAACCTGCTGGCTTCCCCGACCGGCTCACTCTGCCCGCTGCCAAGACGCTAGCGGTGCAGTCGCGTTGGCCAACGGTCCGACCGCGGTCCGGGTGCGGTTTCGTTAAGTCAGCTGTGCTTCGGCCGACCGATGAGCAGGTGAACCAGCAGGGCCACCACGGCGATCGCCGCACCGATGAGGCAGAGCGGACGCGCGCCGACCGCGTGACCGATCAGGATGCCACCCACACCGGCGCCGAGCGCCTGGCCGAGGTAGATGCCCGAGGAGTTGAAGGAGATCACCACGGGCGGCAGTTCGGGCACCAGCGCGGTGAGCCGGTGGTTGTTCGGCGTGGCCACGGCCCAGGCGGCAGCACCGTTGAGGGTCATGACGACCATCACGGCGGCGGTCGAGGTCGCGATCGTGAGGGCGGCCAGGGTGACGGCCAGCAGCACCACGGCGAGCATCAGGGTCCGCTCGGCGCCCCAGCGGTCGGTCAGCCAGCCGCTGCCGAAGGAACCGACCGTGCCGCCGACCCCCCAGAGCAGCAGCGCGATCGCCAGTGCCGTTCCGGTGGTGTGCGCGGTCGCGCCGAGCACGTTGGCGATGTAGGTGTAGACCATGATGCTCGACGCGCTGGCCAGCAGCATGAAGGCGACCATGGCCAGCACCCGGCCACGGGCGAGCACCTTGAGCCGGGCCGACATCGGCACGGCCGGCGGGATGGGCAGCGCCGGCAGGGTCACCAGCAGCCCGAGCAGCGCGACCGCGCCGACCACGGCGACGAACACCAGGCTCGCCTGCCAGGAGTCGTGCTGGCCGATCGCGGTACCGACCGGGACACCACAGACGGTACCGACGGTCAGACCGCCCAGGATGACCGCCAGGGCCTGTCCGCGGCGGGCCGGGCCGGCCAGGACCGCGGCGGCCGCGGAGGCGTTGGGCGTGTACAGGGCCGCACCGAGGCCCGCCGCGACACGTGCGACGAGCAGCAGCGCCAGCGACGGCGCGGCGGCGGAGGCGAGGTTGGCGAGGACGAAGAGGGAGAGGGCGAAGATCAGCAGTGGCTTGCGTGGCAGCTTGCTGGTGATCGCGGCGAGGAAGGGCGCGGTCAGCGCGTAGGTCAGTGCGAAGGCGGTGATGACCTGCCCGGCCGCGCCGGCCGACTCCTTCAGACCGTGGGCGATCTGCGGCAGGATCCCGGCGAGCACGAACGAGTCGGTGCCCATCGCGAACGATCCGAGTGCGAGGACCGCCACCGGGCGTCCCCAACTTGACTTAGTAGGCGCTGAGTTCACAGGTGTCGTAACGGCCTGATCGACACGTGGAGAGGTGTGTTGAGTAGTCACGTATTCAGGATGGAGCCTCCCGTGAAGCTGGTACAGAGGGCCAATCATGCTGGTATAAATCGCACCAGGACAGAAACGGAAGAGAGCGGTTGCAATGGAAGGCATGTCGCAACGTGAACAGCTCGCCAGCTTCCTGAGGTCGCGTCGGGAGATGCTCAATCCCCGTGACGTCGGCCTCGATCCGGGGCCCCGACGGAGGACTCCCGGCCTCCGGCGGGAGGAGGTGGCGCAGCTGTCCGGAGTCAGTGTCACCTGGTACACCTGGCTCGAACAAGGCCGGGACATCGGCGTCAGCCGCCAGGTGCTGGACAGCCTGGCGAACGCCATGCGCCTCACGGCCGCGGAGCGCCGCCACCTCTTCACACTCTCCGGGACCGCGCTGCCGACCGAGCAGCCGCAGGAGATCACCGTCAATCCGACCCTCCAGGCCCTGGTGCGCACCCTCGCCCCGAACCCGGCCCACGTGATCAACTCGTGTTGGGACCTGCTCGCCTACAACGACGCCTACGCGGAGCTGGTCGGTGGCCTGGACAACCTCCCGGAGGAGGAACGCAACAGCATCTGGCTGCTGTTCACCCGGCCCTCGCTGCGGACCGTGCTGATCGACTGGCAGCGCGAGGCCAGGGAGATCCTGGGACAGTTCCGCGCCTCGGTCGGGCGCCGGCCCGACGATCCGCGGGCCGACGCACTCATCACCGCGCTCACCGCCGCCAGCCCCGCCTTCGTGGCCATGTGGTCCGAACACCCCGTCCAGGCCTTCACGCCGGCGCAGAAGCAGTTCCACCATCCGCTCGCCGGGCGGGTCAGTCTGAACTACGCCAAGCTCTCGGTCGCCGACGACCTCAACCAACATCTGGTGGTCTTCCTGCCGGCCACCCCCGAGGACGCCGTCGGCCTGGAACGACTGCTCCGCGCCCGCGACCCGAAACCCTCCGAGTGACACCGAAGAGGGCCTGCCCCGCCGGCGAAGCGGGGCAGGCCCTCGGTGCTCCGGCCTTCGATCAGCTGGAGAGGACCGGATGCTCCTCGGTCACCGTCATCGACCGGTCCAGCCCGCCCAGACGCAGCGCCTCGCGGACCGGCTCGTTGGCACCGTCGATGATGAACTGGGTCCCGGGGCGCATGTGCTGCTGCGCGAAGGCCAGGCAGCGCACCCCGCCACCGGCCAGCGTGCCGAGCTCGGAGACGTACAACACCAGGCGCTGGAGCGGCCGCCCGGCGGCCTTCTCGACGAGGGAACGCAGCAGCGGGACGTTGCGCTCCTCCAGGTCGCCGGCGAGGTGGAGGGTTGCGGTCGTGCCGGAGAAACCGAGATGTGCCTCGAAAGCCATGATCATGTCCTCTCGTCGGGTTGGGCTGCCAGAACGACCACCGAGTGGTCCGCCACCCGCAGCGTCGTGCTCTCCAGAGCCGGTTCGCGTCCTGCGGGATGACTGTCCGCTCCGGCGTCGGCAGCGGTGTCCATGCACAGATGCCACCGGGTGCCCGCCGGCGGGGCCGGCGGACGGACCGTACGGTGGCGGTCACCGGTGTTGGCGGTGACGAAAACGGTGTCCGCCTCCCCCGCCGGTTCCCGCTGGTGCAGCAGGACCGCCAGGAGGGTGGACGAGTCGCTCCAGTCCGGCTCGTCGGGCCGCTCGCCGTGCCAGCTCACGGACGGGTGGCTCCAACCCGTGGGCGGCTCGCCGACCGGATGCCGGCGACCACGCAGCACCGGGTGGGCCTGCCGCAGTGCCGTGCAGTGCCGGACGAAGCGCAGCAGGTCGGCCTGCGTGCCGGTGGCCGACCAGTCGAACCAGCTCATCGGCGAGTCCTGGCTGTAGGCGTTGTTGTTGCCCTGCTGGGTGCGGGCGACCTCGTCACCCGCCAGGAGCATCGGAATGCCCTGGCTCAGCAGGAGCAGCAGCAGCGCGTTCCGCTGCTGCCGCCGTCGCAACCGTCGCACCCCGGGGTCGTCGGTCGGTCCCTCGTGCCCGCAGTTCCAGCTCTCCTCGTCGGGGATGCCGTCCTGACCGCCCTCGCCGTTGGCCTCGTTGTGCCGGCGGTCGTAGGAGGTCCAGTCCGCGAGCGTGAAACCGTCGTGGCACGTGATGTAGTTGATCGAGGCCGCGGTGCCGCGCTCGCGGTAGAGATCGGGGGAGCCGATGAAGCGGCCGGCGAACTCCTTGGTGCTACCCGGGCGGCCCAGCAGGAACCGCCGGATGGCGTCGCGGTAGCGGCCGTTCCACTCGCTCCACCGACCGTAGGACGGGAAGGACCCGACCTGGTCGACGCCGGTGGCGTCGGTGGCCTCGGCGATCAGCAGGCAGTGCGCCAGGACCGGGTCGTGGGCGATGGCCTCCAACAGGGGTGGATCGTCGAGCAGTCGCCCGTCGGTGCCCCGGGCCAGGATCGAGGCCATGTCGAAGCGGAAGCCGTCGACGTCGAACCGGGTGATCCAATCGCGCAGGCAGTCCAGGATGAGGGCCCGCGTCACGGGATGGTTGGCGTTGACCGTGTTGCCGGTCGCCGTGAGGTTCAGGTGGTCGCCCTCGGGGGTCAGCAGGTAGTAGGCCGGCGCGTCCAGTGCGCGGAACGACAGTGTCGGACCCCGATGGTTCCCCTCGGCGGTGTGGTTGAACACCACGTCGAGCACCACCTTGATTCCCGCCCGGTGCAACTCCGCTACGAGCTCCCGGAGTTCGGCGTCGACCCCGGCCGGGGTGGGATCCGCGGCGTAGGCCGTCTTGGGCGCGAAGAACCCGACGGTGTTGTAGCCCCAGAAATTGCGCAGCGGTGCTCCGGTCTCCGGGGACGTGTAGGTGTTGTCGGTCTCGTCGAACTCCGCGATCGGCAGCAGTTCCACACAGTTGACCCCGAGTTCCCGCAGGTACGGGATCTTCTCCCGCAGGCCCGCGAAGGTGCCCGGGTGGCGCACTCCCGAGCTCGGGTGCCGGGTGAAGCCGCGCACGTGCAGCTCGTAGATGACGAGGTCCTCCGCCGCGGTCCCCGGCCGCGGCACGTCCGGCCGGCAGTGGTCGACCACGAGCTGCGAGCGGTAGTCCGGGCGCTCGCCCCAACTCCCGCCGCCCGCCAGGCCGCGGGCGTACGGGTCGAGCAGCACCGGTGAGCGGGCGCCCGCGGCCGGGCCCGGGTACGGCTCGACACGGAAGCCGTACCCGACCCGGGCCGGGTCGAGCCCGGACACCCGCAGGGTGAAGACCGAGCCGACCCGGTAGCGGTCCGGGAAGGGGAGTTCCGCCAGCACGGTGCCGTCGTCCGGGTCCATGAGCACCAGCCAGACGCGCTCCGAGACGGACGAGTTGACCGCGAAGTTGATCCCACCCGGCACCACGGTCGCGCCCAACGGCAGCGGCTGGCCGGGCCCCGACGACAGGCCGCCGATCGGGTTCCGGCCCCGGGCCGGCTCGGTCGCGCTCCTCATGGGCTACTCCCTCACCGGGCGCAGTCGGGCCTGGACGATGTGCCGGGACTGGCTCTTCGGCAGCCGGACCGTCATGCTCTCCGGGTCGAAGTCGGTGTACGGCGCACCGTCGATGCGCACCGACTCGAGCACCACCCGGCCGGCCGGCAGGACGTCCGGGGCGACCCGGAGCAGACCCTGCGGGTACTGGGCGTCGCTCTGCGGGCGGAACCAGAGGTCGAGCGGCTCGCGGTGGACCAGCAGCCGGGTGTAGACCTCGGCGAGGTAGCACAGCTCCGCCTTGTGGTACATGCTCATCGCATGGCTGCCCTTGAGCCGTTCGTTCCCCAGGTGGTAGGGCAGGCCGTCGGCGAGGACGGTGAAGTGCACGCCCCCCTCGTCGTGGTCGAGGAAGTAGGCGTTGTAGAAGGCCGAGGACTCGTGGGCGTGCCGGAGGAAGTCCTGGTCCCCGGTGTGGCCCGCCAGCACCAGGTAGGCCAGGATCGCCTGCTCCTGCTGCCACCAGGCCTTGCGGTCGTGCCAGACGAACGCGTGCCGGCCCTCCTCCGGGATGCGCTGGACCATGTCGTACCAGCCACCGCGCTGCGGGTCCCGGCCGACCTCCGGCATCGTGCGGCCGATCTGCTGGGCCAGGGCGCGGTACTCCACCTTCGGCAGGGTCGCCTGCATCCGCATCAGGTTCCAGGCGATCTTCAGGTTGTGTCCGACGACGGCCCGGTCCTGCTGCCAGCCCCACTCCCGATCGGGCGTCCAGTCCGCGTGGAACCGCTCGTTGACGAACGGGCTCCGCTCGTCGGAACGGTCCGGCATGTGCGTGACGATCATGTCGAAGGTGTGTTCCAGCATCCGGCGGTAGCGCTCGTCGCCGGTCGCGAGGAACAGGTTGAACAGGTAGGCGGGGGCGTGGTCGCCGACCGAGTTCCAGTTCTTGCGCGAGCGGTTGGGACCCAGCGAGTCATGGTGCGGGCTGAGCGTCACCGGGTCGATGTGCGAGTAGTAGCCACCGAGCTTGGGGTCGGCGAAGAACCGCTCGAAGAGGCGGACGGTGCCCTCGATGTCGGCGAGGATGGCGGGGCTGCCGGTGGCACGGTAGGTCTGGGTCAGCCCGACCAGCGCGTAGATCTGCTCGTACGCCGGGATGGCGCGGTAGTCGTCGCCGAACTCGGAGGCGAAGAACTTGTGTTCGCGCGGCCCCTCGAGGTCGATGCCGTGGTACCAGTAGACGACGTCCTCGGCCGGGTCCTGGAACCGCATGTGGTCGTGCAGGTACTGCGATCCCCGCTCGGCGACGTCGAGGAAGTCCTCCTCCCCGGTGAGCATGAACGCCGTCGCCATCCCGTACAGCATCCGGGAGATGGTGTCGGTCTCCTGCACATGGGTCAGGGTCTTCTCACCGCTCCTGCGGATCTCCGTCCGGTAGTCGGCGAAGTCGATCCGCGTGGTGCCGAACTGGGAGCGCCGGTAGAAGCGGGCCAACTGCCTCAACTGTTCGGTCCACCAGCCCGGTTGCTCGTACGGCGGGCGGACGTCGGACTCCGCCACCACGATGAGCTGGGTGGACTGGAAGTGCAGGCCGGACTCGCGCGGGTAGACCGGGCCGTAGCTGAACACGAACGCCCCTGGCTGCAGGAGCTCGTCCAGTCGACCGGTGACGTCCTGGTAGGGCTGGCCGAGGTTGCGCAGCTGCTGCGCGAACGTCACGTCGGTGAGGTGGACGGTCACCTCGCGGCCGTCCGGCGTGCGCAGTCGGAGCTGCTGCCCGCGGCGGCCCAGCACCCGCCCCGCGACGCTGTCGGAGAAGGAGAAGGCCAGGTCCGCGGTCATGACGCCAGCACCAGCGGGGTGTCGAGCACGTCGATCACGGCCCGGACCAGCAGGTGGCAGTGGTCGGCCGTGCGCCCGGTCACCAGGTCGCCGTCGACGACCACGTCCTGGTTGGCGTAGACCGCTCCCATGTTCCGCACGTCACCGACCAGGTTGTTGTGGCAGGTGACCTGGCGGTCGCGGACGAGTTCGGCGGCGGCCGACATCAGCAACAGCCCGTGGCAGGAGAAGGCCTTCACCACGTGCGGCAGCCGGAACGCCCGACGCATGAGGTCGACCGCCGGCGCCGGCTGGTCGACGTCCTCGCTGTAGCGCAGCCGGTCGGCGACCATGCCGGAGGGCACCACCAGGGCCGAGTACCGCGACAGCTCCCCGTAGTCGAGGGATTCCAGGTCCTCGGTGACGGTGAGCGGGGCCCGGTGTTCGTGGCCGGTGAAGGTGAGCGAGGGCTGTCCCCACAGCCGGGTCAGCAGGACGACCTCGGCGCCCTCCTCGGCGAACCGGCGCCGGTAGTAGGAGATCTCGTCCTCGACGAAGTCGCTCTCCACGAGGATCCCGATCCGCCTGCCGATGAGGCGCCCAGGCGATACCGATGTGTTTTGGGTCATTGTGTTGTCCTCGATTCGTGTCGGATGGGTGCGCGCCGCTCCGCCGCCGGTCCACGGGAGCGGACCGGCGGCGGAGGGGTCAGACGCCGGCGAGCGCGCCACTCAGTGCGGGCTGCTGCACGGCGATGCTGCGGATGCGTGGTTCGCCGTTCTGGAGGACCACCCACCAGGTCTGTCGTCCGGTGTCCCGCTCCGGCCGTGCCGGGACACCGGCGGCCTCCGCCGTCGCGGGCGTGATGGTCACCTGGGCGTGGACGGGCGACACCAGGCGGACCTCGACCTCGTCGGCGCTCCCGCCGCCGGCCGCCAGGCCCGCGGCCCCGGCCTCCTGGTACCAGGTCTGGAACTCGCGGACACCGCGGACCGTGTGTCCGGGCAGCTCCAGCAGCAGGCCGTTGGCCAGGAGCGGGAGCAGCTCGGCCGGGGAGGCCCGGCGAGCGAGCGCGGAGCGCCACTGCTCGACGAGCCGGTGGACCCCGTCGGTGGAGAGTACGGACCGTGCGCTGACCGATGTCATGGCAGTGCCTTCCTCTGTTGATCGGATGGACCGGTTCTGCCGGGCCGGGCGGATCAGTCAGTGGCCAGGTCGATCAGGTAGGGGCCGTCGTGCCCCAGCATCGCCTCGACGGCGTCCTCCACCTGATCCAGCCGGTCCACCCGCCGGCCCGGCACACCCAGCGAGCCGGCCAGCTCGGCGAAGCGGATGTCCGGCTTCGACAGGTCGAAGGCCGCTGGGTAGGCGTGCGCGGCGATGCCGAGCTCGCGCCAGTACTGCTCGATGTTCAGGTCCAGCAGCCGGTAGCGGCGGTTGTTGCAGATGACGAACTTCGCGTCGATACCGTGTCGCGCCGCGGTCCACAGCGCCTGAATGGTGTACATGCTGCCGCCGTCGCCGGTGAAGCCGACGACCTGGAGCTCGGGACGGGCCAGCTTGACGCCCAGGGCTCCGGGAATCCCCACCCCGAGCGAGCCGCCCCGGGTCTGGAAGAACCGGCCCGGCACGCGCGGCGGGAGGAACTTCGCCAGCGCCCCGGAGGCGGTCAGCGACTCGTCGAAGACGGCGAGGTCGGCCGACGCCCGTTCGGCGAGCACATGGACGAAACGCTCCAGGACCGAACCGTCCTCCGCCGGAGCGGTCGGTGCCGGGTGGTCCGGCCGGGCGGCCCGGTGGGGCCGCCGGCGGTCCAGTTCGCCGGCGAGCGCCGCCAGGGTGAGCTTGGGATCCGCCACCACGCCGAGCTCCACCGGGAAGTTCTTGGCGATCTCGTAGGCGTCCAGGTCGACGTGGACGATCCGGGCGTCCTCGCGGAACGGACTCACCAGGGAGGGGAACACCTCGGGGAACACGTAGGTCCCCACGATCAGGACGGCATCCGCCTCCCGCACCACGCGGGCACTGTCCGCCCCGAACATGTGGCCGAGCTGGCCCCCGTACAGCGGGTGGGTCGTGTCGATGTTGACCTCGGAGGAGTTCACTCCCCACACCGGCGCGCCCAACCGCTCGGCGACCGCGGTCAGTTCCTCCTGGGCGCCGCTGGCGGCGACCCCGTCGCCCATCAGGATGAGCGGCCGCTCCCCCGCGAGCAGGGCCTCGGCGGCCTGCTCGACCAGGGACGGCGTGGGCGCCACCCGGGTGTCCGGGATCGGGGTGGGCACCACCGGCTCGGCGGTGACCTGGTCGAGCACGTCCGCCGGCAGCACGACCACGACCGGCCCCCGGGGCGGCGTCATGGCTGTCTTGACCGCGCGCCGGAGCACCCGCAGGGTGGACGCCGGATCCACCACACGCGTGGCGTACTTCGTCACCGGACGCGCCATCGCCACCAGGTCGGCGGCCATCTGGGCGTCCATGGAGTCGTACCGGACGCCGGCCTCGCCCACCAGGACCACCAGCGGTGAGCCGCCCCGCTTGGCCTGGTAGAGCATGCCGATCCCGTTGCCCAGTCCGACCCCGCTGTGGAGCTGGACCAGGGAAGGCCGCTGGGCAGCACGCGCATAGCCGTCGGCCATACCCACCGCCACTGCCTCGTGCAGAGCCAGCAGATAGGACGTCTCGGACCGGCCGGCCTCATCCAGGAATCCCTGCTCGACGGTTCCCGGATTACCGAACATGTAATCGATGCCGTCGGCCGCGAACTGCTCGTATATCGCGATCTTCCCTGGTCTTGCCCGCACCTCAGTTCTCCTTTCCAGAATTCGGACCGGTGGTTACCAGCCGTATCGGCGCAGACCGCTTTCCAGGGTCTGCACCAGCAACTCACCGCTCAGAATCGAGTCGGGAGTGGACCGCGCGGTGACGAACGGGAAGTCGACGATCACCGAGGTCTCCTTGCCCACGTTGCCGTGGAAGGCGCCCTCAGGACCCGTGGCATCGCGCAGGATGTACTCCAGCGGGTACGGCGGCGGACCCATGTTGAAGTTCACGCCGAGGAATCCGGTGCCGTCCTTGTAGTCGTACTCCTTGGGGTGACCGGTGACGTGCTTGCCCCACAGCAGGCTGGTCCGGGTCTCCAGGTCCCGGGCGAAGGCCAGCACGGCCACGCCGTAGCACTCGGCCAGGATCGGCTTGTCCGCGGCGGCGAAGGCGAGCACCACCTCGTGCAGCCGCTCGTTGTTGGCCAGGTCGACGATGGGACCGCTGCCGCCGACGATGACCAGGGCGTCGAACCCGGCGATCAGGTCGGCGGTGGCCGTGCCGAGCCGGCGGTGGTAGTCCTCCAGCTCACGCAGGTGGTTGAGCGCGCTGTAGTAGGGGCGCTCGGGGATGATGTCCTGCAGGCTGAGCGGGTTGTCCAGGCGGCTGGACTCGTCCAGGGCACGGGCCTTGCGGGCCATGTCCCGGGTGGTGACCGATCGGCCCAGCGGCGGGTCGATGTAGTCGGCGTCCATGCTCGGGGGCAGCGCGTGGGCGCGCTTGCCGGTGGGGGTGGCGAAGGTGATGCGGTACCCCTGGGCGTCGAACGCGTCGACCGGGCCGACGAGTTCCTCCCCCCAGTAACCGTATTCGGAAAGCACCACCAGGATTCGTTTCGACAAAATTCCTCCATGGCTCGTGGGTTGGACGCCGTCGATTCCTCGGACTTCCCTGAGGTGTCGGCGAATTCCGTTCGCCGGACGACTGCGTGACACCTACTCAATCGGCTGGGCGGTCCCCCGGCAAGGTCCGGCCCGGGCCGGGCGACCACTTGTCGAAGTTGACCGTGTCGCCGGCCCGAACCCGGTCCGGTCCGCCGACTTCGCGGAGTCTGCACAGTACGCGGCAGCTTCCCCGGCGGGCCTTTCTTCCACCTTTCACCGCTCCACATGATGACGACATCACAGGAGAAGAGGTGACTGACCATGCTTAGTCGGTTAGCAGTCACGGATGTCCGCCCGGCAGTCGACGGCGGCCGGTTCCCGGCCAGGGCCGTCGTGGGCGAGCACATTCCGATCGAGGCCACCATCTGGCGTGAAGGACACGACGCCCTCGCCGCGGTGGTCGTCTGGCGCCGGCCGGACTCCACCGCCCCGGGCACCACCCTGCCGATGTCGCTCGCCGACCCCGGCAACGACCGCTGGACCGCGACGGTGGTCCCCGACCAGCCCGGCATGTGGACGTACCGCGTCGAGGCCTGGAGCGACCCCTGGGCGACCTGGCGCCACGGGATCCGGGCCAAGCTCGCGGACGGCCGGTCGGCCGACCAGCTCGGCAACGAACTCGAGGGCGGCGCCCTGCTGTTGGAACGCTACGCGGAGCTGGCCGAGCCCGACCAGGTGCCGCGACTACGACTGGCCGCGGACCGGTTGCGCGACCGGAACGCGACACTCGGACAGCGGGTGTCACCCGCGCTGAGCGCGGAGACCGGCGCCGTCGTCGCACGGAGCCCGCTGCGGGAACTGCTCACCCGCGGGTTCGCCCACCAGATCTGGGTGGACCGCCCGTTGGCCCTCGCCGGCGCCTGGTACGAGCTGTTCCCACGCTCGACCGGCGGACGGGACGGCGCGGGCCGTCCCGTGCACGGCAGCTTCGCCACGGCCGGCGCCGAACTGCCGCGGATCGCGCGGATGGGCTTCGACGTGGTGTACCTGCCGCCGATCCACCCGATCGGCCGGACCCACCGCAAGGGTCGCAACAACACCCTGACGGCCGGCCCCGAGGACGTCGGTTCGCCCTGGGCCATCGGCTCCGAGGACGGCGGCCACGACGCCGTCCACCCGGACCTCGGCACATTGGCGGACTTCGACGCCTTCGTCGGCCAGGCCCGGGAGTTGGGCCTGGAGGTCGCCCTCGACCTCGCCTTCCAGGCCTCTCCCGACCACCCCTGGGTCCGCTCCCATCCGGAGTGGTTCACCACCCGGCCCGACGGCACGATCGCCTACGCCGAGAACCCGCCGAAGGCGTACCAGGACATCTACCCGCTGAACTTCGACAACGACCCGAGCGGGCTCTACGCCGAGCTGCTCCGCATCGTCCTCTTCTGGATGGCGCACGGGGTGACGGTCTTCCGGGTCGACAATCCGCACACCAAGCCCGCCGAGTTCTGGCACTGGCTGATCCGCAAGGCCAAGCAGCACGACCCCGACGTGTTGTTCCTCTCCGAGGCGTTCACCCGCCCCGCCGTCCTCCAGGGCCTGGCCAAGGTCGGCTTCACCCAGTCCTACACCTACTTCACCTGGCGGACGACCAAGCAGGAACTGACCGACTACTTCACCGAGTTGTCGGAGACCATCGACTTCCTGCACCCCAACGCCTTCGTCACCACACCCGACATCCTGCCCGCCCAGCTACAGCTGGGGCAGCCCGCGGCCTTCGCCCTGCGCGCCGCGCTCGCCGCGACCCTCTCCCCCAGCTGGGGCGTCTACTCGGGCTACGAGCTGTACGAGCACCAGGCGTTGGCCGAGGGCGGCGAGGAGTACCTGGACTCCGAGAAGTACGAACTGCGGCCCCGGGACTTCGCGGGCGCGCTGGCCGAGGGGCGCAGCCTGCAGCCCTGGCTGACCGCCCTCAACCGACTGCGGCGCGAGCACCCCGCGCTGCGCCAACTGCGCCAACTGCGCTTCCACACCATCGACAACGACGCGCTGATCGCCTTCTCCAAGACCGACCCGGCGACCGGCGACACCGTGCTGTGCGTGATCAACCTCAACCCCGAGCAGGTCGAGGAAGGTCTGCTGACCCTCGTTCCGCCCCTGCCGGGCGTGGAGCCGGACGGCAGTGTCGCCGCCCGGGAGGCGCTCAGCGGCGAGGCCGTCCGCCTGGGCGGCGGCACCGTCAAGATCGACCCGGCCGATTCCGTCGCCCACATCTACACCTGGAGCAGCCATGGCTGATCTCACCGACGACGGACTCGTCGTCACACCGCAGGCCGAGGACTACGACACGGCGCGCGCCATGCCGGTCGAGCCCGAGTGGTTCAAACGGGCCGTCTTCTACGAGGTGCTGGTCCGGTCCTTCTTCGACAGCAACGGCGACGGCACCGGCGATCTCCGGGGCCTCACCTCGAAGCTCGACTACCTGCAGTGGCTCGGGGTCGACTGCCTGTGGCTGCCGCCGTTCTACGCCTCGCCCCTGCGTGACGGCGGGTACGACATCAGCGACTACCGCGCGGTGCTGCCCGAGTACGGCACGATCGACGACTTCGTCGAGCTGCTGGACGCCGCCCACGCGCGGGGCATCCGGGTCGTGGTCGACCTGGTGATGAACCACACCTCTGACCAGCACCGCTGGTTCCAGGAGTCCCGGCAGCATCCGGACGGTCCTTACGGGGACTTCTACGTGTGGGCCGACGACGACCAGGGCTATCCCGACGCCCGGATCATCTTCGTCGACACCGAGGACTCCAACTGGACCCACGACCCGGTGCGCGGACAGTACTACTGGCACCGGTTCTTCAGCCACCAGCCCGACCTCAACTACGACAACCCGCGGGTCCAGGACGCCATGCTCGACATGCTGCGGTTCTGGCTGGACCTCGGCATCGACGGCTTCCGGATGGACGCCGTGCCCTACCTGTTCGTCGAGGAGGGCACCAACGGCGAGAACCTCCCGCGCACCCACGAGTTCCTCAAGCTGGTGCGCAAGGTGGTGGACGACGAGTACCCGGGACGTGTGCTGCTCGCCGAGGCCAACCAGTGGCCCACGGACGCGGTGGAGTACTTCGGCGACCACGGCACCGGTGGCGACGAGGCCCAGATGGCCTTCCACTTCCCGTTGATGCCGCGCCTCTTCATGGCACTCCGCCAGGAGAGCCGGACGCCGATCTCCGAGATCCTCGCCCAGACACCCGTCATCCCGGCCGGCAGCCAGTGGGGCGTCTTCCTGCGCAACCACGACGAGCTGACCCTGGAGATGGTCACCGACGAGGAACGCGCCTACATGTACGCGGAGTACGCCAAGGACCCGCGGATGCGAGCCAACATCGGCATCCGCCGCCGGCTCGCCCCGCTGCTGGACAACGACCGGCGACAGATCGAGCTGCTGACCGCGCTGCTGCTCTCCATGCCGGGCTCGCCGATCCTGTACTACGGCGACGAGATCGGCATGGGCGACAACATCTGGCTGACCGACCGGGACGGCGTGCGCACCCCGATGCAGTGGACACCCGACCGCAACGCCGGCTTCTCCACCGCCAACCCGGGCCGGCTGGTGCTCCCCGTGATCATGGACCCGACGTACGGCCACGCCTCCGTCAACGTCGAGGCACAGCTCTCGGTGGAGTCCTCCCTGCTGCACTGGACCCGCCGGATGCTGACCGTGCGCCGGTCGCATCCGGCCTTCGGGCTGGGGACGTTCGAGGAACTCGACACCGGCAACCCCGGCGTGCTCGCGTACGCCCGACGACTGGCCCGCCCCGGGCACCCGGACGACCTGGTGATCTGCGTCAACAACCTCTCCCGGCACCCGCAACCGGCCTCCCTGCGACTGGCCGAAGCGGTCGGTCTGGTCCCGCTGGAGCTCACCGGCAACGTGCCCTTCCCCGTCGTCACCGACGGGCCCTACCAGGTGACGCTGGCCGGTCACGGATTCCTCTGGCTCTCCCTCTCCCTCCCTGGCGAGGCGTCATGACGACCCTGTTCGAGGCCCTCCCGGCGCCCGGGCTCACCGCCGCCCTGACCCACTGGCTCCCCCGGCAGCGCTGGTTCGCCGACAAGGGAAGGTCGGTGCGCCGGGTCGCCGTCCTGCACCAGCTCCCCTTCGCCGAGGCCACCGAGGCCGGCGGACCGGCAGGCGCGCTGGTGGTGGTCCGAGTCGACTTCGTGGACTCCGCCCAGTCGACCGACTACCTGCTCCCGCTCGGAGCACGGACGGTGCTGCCGTCCGGGCTCCGGATCCAGGCCGTCGCGGAGCTGCCCGGAGCGGTGGTCTACGACGCGCTGGAGGACCCGGAGCTGGTCGCCCGGCTGGTCCGGCGGATCGCCGCCGGTGAGAGCGGTGGCGGGGTGCGCTTCGAGCCCGAGCTGCCCGCCTTCCGGCCGTCCGAGCAGCGCCTGGCCAGCCGACGGCTGGGGGTCGAGCAGAGCAACAGCTCGGTGGTGGTCGACGACCAGTACCTCCTGAAGGTCTTCCGCAAGCTCGTCCCCGGCACCAATCCGGACCTGGAGCTGCAACGGCTCCTCCGGGACGCGAAGTCCACCCAGGTGCCCCGGCTGCTGGGTGCCGTGGAAGGCCCGCTGGGGGCGGGTCACGCCACCTTCGGCCTGCTCCAGGAGTACGTCCCCGCCGCCACCGAGGGCTGGCAGCTCGCCCTCGCCGACCTCAGGCGGCTGCTCGAGGGCGAGCGGCCGGCCGGCCAGGACGGGCCGGCCGGTCCCTTCGCCGCCGAGGCCGCCCGGCTGGGCGCGGCGGTCGCGACGGTGCACGACGAACTCGCGGCGCTGGGTGGGACGGTGCCCCTGCGGCGGGCCGACCTCGCGCTGATCGCGGGCCGGATGACCACCCGGCTGGACGCCGCCCTGGAGCTGGTACCCGAGCTGGCGGTCCATCGTGACCGGGTGCGCGCCGTGTTCGCGGCGGTGGCCGACCTGTCGCCGGAGCTGGCCGGGGACGTCCAGCGGATCCACGGCGATCTGCACCTGGGCCAGGTCCTGCGGTCACCGTCCCGGTGGCTGGTCATCGACTTCGAAGGGGAGCCGGCCGCCCCGCGGGCCGAACGCGGCGCGATGCACCCGCCGGCCAAGGACCTCGCCGGCATGCTGCGCTCCTTCGACTACGCGGCCCACCACCAGCTGCAGCAGTCCGCGCTGGGGGTCGCCCTCGACCGCCCCGGAACGCTGGTCAGGCAGTGGACGACGGAGAATCAACTGGCCTTCTGTACCGGCTACGCCTCGGTCAGCGGTCGCGACCCGGGCAGCCATGGAATTTTACTGACGGCATATCAGCTCGATAAGGCTATTTACGAGTTGTGCTACGAGATCCGCAATCGACCCAGCTGGGCCTGGATACCACTGAGCGCGGTGGGCCGACTGCTGACGCCGTCGAGAGCGTAGCGACTCCGGCCGTGATCGTTGGATGCGCGGCCGACTCGGGTTGCCCACACGGCACCGCAGTCGGCCGCGTACTCCTACCCGAACCGGACAACTCTCGGCCATTTTCGGAACGCCCTTCAACAAGACCGTTCAGCATGTGTTTACTTGGGGCAAGCCTGCAGCATGTCGATCGCCGATCCCGGGAGGTAGAGCCATGATCGAACCACCCTTCGTCGCTCGGCCACGGGGGGAACTTGCCTGCTGGGAACGACTGCGGGCGGGCGAGCGCAGGTCACGGCGGCGCCCCGGGGCATTGGGCGACCGGACACCGGAACGCTCCGGCCGGGCGACCAAACCAAACCGATCGGTTTGTGCCGATGTGACGAGCCATCGGCACTCCGTCGGCCCGACCCAGAAGAATATCCCGGGAAGTATATTTCCCCTTTCAAGAACGTATGCATACGATCCGCATCGTATCGCGATTACGTTAGGTGGCCATTGCACGACCAACAGCCCTAGATAACCATGGTGCCCATCGGTGCCGAAGTTACTGGCGTGAACAGGGGGTAGAAAGTGTCAGTTCAGGCAGGCATAGTCAGACCGCTTACTGCATATGACAGCCTATCTGCGTACGCTAATGAAGTGTTCAGCCCGATGCTACGAGCTGATCAGCGACGCTGGGCCGAAGTATATCTCCGTGGATTACTGCTCGCCGACGGAAAGAAATCCGTCCGGCGAATAGCCGACAGTGTACGGATCTTTCGCGCCAACCAGTCCCTCCAGCAGTTCATCAACCAGAGTCCGTGGGAGTGGCAGCCGGTGCGCGCGCTGATCGCGAAGCGGGTCGAGGCCGTCCGGCCACCCGCGATCTGGCTGATCGAGCGGCTGGTGATCCCCAAACGGGGAGACCGCTCGGTCGGCGTGCAGCGCCGCTTCGTTCCCGAGGTCGGCCGCACGGTCAACAGCCAACTGGCTTTGAGTGTCGCCCTCGTGTCGGATTCCGGGAGCGTTCCGGTGAACTGGCGGATCGCGCTCGCCAACGCCTGGTCCAAGGACGCCGATCTGCGCCGGGCCGCCTACATCCCGGATTCCGCGGCCGGAAAGCCGGAGTGGGCGGAGGTGTCCGACATGGTGGACGAGATGGCAACCGGCTGGAGATTGTCACCCGCGCCGATCGTGGGTGACGTGCGGCACCTCCCCGACGCCATGCGGCTGCTGTCCAATCTGGCCCGCCGGGGGATGAGTTTCTGCGTCCAGGTGGAGGGGTCGTTCCCCGTGGTGGGGACCGACTACCTGCCCCTGGCGGCGCGCCACGAGGCCACCGCGCTGCCGGTCGGCCCGCAGGCCCTGGTGAGTGTGCAGCAGCACCTGGGCGGCACGGGGGCGCAGTTGCCCCGGACCTCGCAACGCACGCTCCCCGGGCTCGACCCGCGGCGTACTCGGATCGTGTCCTCGCTGGCCCGGATCCCGCTGCCCAAGAGCTCCGGCAACGCCGCCACCCAGATCGTGCGGGTGACCGGCGAGCTGAGCGGCCGGGACGGCCTCTCCAGATTCTGGGTCACCAACATGACGCACCAGAAGCTGGACGACGTGATGGCCCTCACCCGACTCGCGCAGCACAGCCGGCGAGAGGTGGAGACGGGCGCGTCGAGATTCGGGCTGCGCGACTTCGAAGGACGCTCCTACCCCGGGCTGCACCACCACCTGACCATGGTGTCGGCGGCTTTCGGCTACACCGCGATCGATCACGAGAGCGCGATCGACGATGTCCTGAGCTCGTAGGAGGTTCCCAACGACTGACGACCATGACCGAGTGGCCGGAGGTGGAAGGGCATCGGGGCACCACGACCCCGAGCACCGTCCGGTGTCCAGCGCCCGCACCCCGGCGATCCGCGGGCCCATGGTCTGTGTCCGAGACCGGACACAGGCCATGGGCCCGCGGATCAGTGCCGGTGTCGTTCCCGACGTGCTCATGGTGCGCCGCCGCCCGTGTCTTCACCCACCTCACCCAGCGACTGCTCCGCACCCGCGGCTGCTCCCCCGCCCGAGCGGCTGGGCCGACGCCCGCGGCACTCCGATTGTGCGGCCAACTCCCCTTCGGGTCAGGGGTCGTGTGGCAGAACAGCCGGAACGCCCGCACCTCCCCTTCGATGTCCGGATCCACGAGTCCGACCGCGGGGACCGTCCGACGCGGTCCTCGGAATCCGAACTCGGGCTGGGAGATGATCCGTTGACAGCGGTCGGGGGTGGTCGACCAGGGGTGCGGATTGGTGTCGCGTTCGAGCCCCACCGGGAACCAATCCGCGCGTGGTCCGCCCCTGGCCCGAAACTCCGTTACCAGTAGCGGGACATGGGGGTCGGCGGTCATCGGGTCATCGCCGCACCCCCTTCACCGGGGCCGCCTTGTGCGAGGCGTGGCGGTGCGTGCCCTTGCCCGCGAGGAGTTGCCGGACCAGCTGGTGCAGCGAGACCACGGCGGTGATCGGCGGCAGGCCCGCGACGATCACGTCGGGGACGGTGTGGGAGACGTCGGCGACACAGAGCCCGGTCGCCACGGTGGAGAAGACGACCACCACGACCCAGGAGTGCAGGGGCCGGCGTCCGTCCAGGGCGGCGCGCAGCACCGACAGGCAGCCCACCAGCCACGGCCCGTAGACGATGAGCGGCCACAGCTGCGACAGCCCGCGCGGCACCCGGGTGAACGCCAGGTCCCGCAGCGGGTCGTAGGAGAGCAGCCAGCCCAGCACGCACACCGCGATCACGGTCACGGCGGTGAGCACGCCGAAGAGCGAGCCGAGCACCTGCGACCAGGTGGCCGTGAAGAGGTGCGCGCGCCGCCGGTGCCGGGGCACCGAGGGGGCGGCCGGGCCGGCGGCGGACAGCCCGGGGTCGTCGACGGGAGTACGGGGGCGCGGAACGAAACCGAGGCCATCGGGATCCCAGGCGCCCAACGCCTCGATGGTCGGGTAGGGGTACAGGTCCTCCGGGTCGAACTGCACGGTGCCCCCGTGCGGGGGGAGGAACTCGCCTCTCGGGTCATACATGACACCCTCCGTACCCTTGCCACTCTCGCCGCCCCGGCCGGCGGCCGTCCGCTCGGCGTGCTCCGTAGCCGTCACGCACCGGTCAGGGCCGGGTCCACGCCGCAGCGCCTGGCGAAGTCCTCCTCCAGCTGACGGATCGTCCGCAGGAAGTCGGCCAGCTGGCGGGAGCAGTGCCGTAGCACGACCCGCTCGCCGTTGCACGACAGGTAGCCGGTCCGCACGTCCCCCGCCGGGTTCCGCCGGTCCGGCACGAAGAGCCACTTTCCAAGACTGGTCACCGGCTCCTGCGGCGGATGATGCGGCGGAGCCATCGGCTGGCACATTGAACTCATGCCCCCATCAACGAAGCGGCTTCCCGGACCCGTGTCCGGCATCCGGGCGTCGTTCCATATTCAGCATTCCGACTGCTCGCCGAAACTACCCGACACGGGCACGACCTGGGTATTTTCGGAGCGCCATTCTCCGGAATTCAAAACCGATCCTGCTCGTCGAAATTCCCCAGCGCCCGCCACATGCCGCCGCGGCAATTGTGGGCCCGCCCGCAGCACGGCGATTCGTGGCCGGCCCGGACCGCCGTCGGTCGGCCGCGGCGGTGCGCGCGGCGCTCCATGCCCGAAAAACCGGAGCACACCGGAGTTCCATGATGATACTTTTTTTGCTGGTGCACTCCCGGGCGACCGCCCCGCAAGATTCCACCGATCCCGCCCACACTGCGCCATTCGGGTTGGATTTGCCGGGGATATTTGTCCCGGACATTTGCCACGACTCCCCCGATCGGGTCACCCCGAGCCAGCCAAGCAGACTCGGTGGCGTCCGACAACCAATCCGTCGCAACCGGACGAACCGCCCGCGCACTCCGCCGCCGGGAGCACCGAGATATTTTCCGTAATTCCTGGTCGCCACCCGATCCGGACGGCCGCGAATAGTTGATCAACAGGCGTCGTTCCATATGAGTTTCCGGCGACGCTCGCTGAATCTCCCCAGTGGCGCGGGGCATGGCGCAATCCGCCCGAACACGGTGCTCCCTGAAATTCCCCAGGGTCGCGGACCGGGACGACCTTGCCCGTTCCGCCATTTGTTCTGCTGCGATCGTGTAACATTTACGGCCGCGTGGGGTCCAGCCGTAATTCAGGGGCCCGTCTGCGGAGGGAAGTCCAGCTTGTGAGGAGCAACGGATGCTCACCAAGGAGGAATACGAGGATGTGCGGGAACTGCAGCGGCAGGGGTGGTCCATCTCGGCGATCGCCCGGCACCTGGGGCGCGACCGCAAGACGGTGAGGTCCTACCTGGGTGGGGAGAAGATCGCGGGGATCCGCAGTCCTGCCCAGGACGAGTTCTCCCGGTACCTGCCGTACTGCCGGCAACGGCTCACGGACGATCCGCACCTGCCGGCGTCCGCGCTCTTCGACGAGGTCGCGGCACTGGGCTATCCGGGTGGTTACTCGACCTTCACCCGGGCCCTGCGCAAGCACCAGATCCGGCCGACCTGCGCGTTCTGCCGCTCCGCCAGGTCGAGCGAAGGCGGCAGCGCCCCGCGGCCGGCGGACGAGAAGGTCCGGTTCGAGTGGCTGGAGCTGCCCGACCCGCCCGCGGAGTGGGACGGGGCGAGCCCCGCCCGCCTGCTGCTGGGCTCGCTGGTCCGGCCGGACCGCTGGCGCGCGGTGATCACCGAGAGCGAGGAACTCCCGCACCTCGTCGAGGCCGTCGACCAGGTGCTGCGGCGGCTGGGCGGCACCACCATGCGCTGGCGGTTCGGCCGGACGCCGGCCGTGTGGTGCCCGAGGACCGGCCGGGTGACGCCGGACTTCGCGGAGGTGGCCAGGTACTACGGCGTCTCGGTCAAGGTCTGCCGCGCCGACCGCACCGGCGCCGCGAACCCCGCCCACCACGCGGCCGTCCGGAGCTGGTGGCAGACCATGCCGAACGGCGGCTCGCTCTGGGCCGCCCAGGAGAGCCTCGACCGCTTCGCGTCCGCCCTGGACGGCCGGCACCGAACGACCGGCGACCCGGATCAACCGGCCTCCGGGGCGGCGCTGTTGGACCTGCCGGCCACCGCGTACCCGCTCCGGATCTGCGTCGGCCGTACCGTCACGCCGCAGGGTCTGGTGCCCTACCGCGGCAACTCCTACGCGGTCCCGCCCGATCTCGCGGGCGCGGCCGTGCAGGTACGCCGGCGTCTTGGCGAGCCGTTCCTGTCGATCACCACCACGAGCGGAGCGGTCATCGCCCGCCACGCGGTGGCGCCGCAGGGAGCGGGGCTGCAACTGATCGGCCGGGGCGGGGCCATCGTGCTGGACCGTCCCGCCCGCCCGGCCCGGGCCGAGGCCTCGTCCTGCCGGCGCGGCCAGGGCCACCGTCCGCTCTCCCCGGCGGCCCTGGCCGAGGCCGACGCCCTGCGCGGAGCCGGCTCGGCGCCGGGGCGCTAGCCGGCAGGGATCGGCCGTCAGTCGGTGGGCTTCTCCCAGATCGAGACGTGCTGGCGGCTCTCGCCGGTGAAGGGCTCCCGCGTCCACCCGTCCCAGCGCTCGCGCAGCCGCAGCCCGGCGAGCTGGGCCATCAGGTCGAGTTCCGCCGGCCAGACGTACCGGAAGGGGATCGATCGGTACTCGCCGCGGCCGTCCACGACCTCGACGTAGTTCGAACTCATGGCCTGGGTGGCGACGTCGTAGAGGTCGAACGCCCACCGGGTCGGGCTCACCCGGAACGGCACCGCGTTCTGCCCGGCCGGGAGCCTCCGCAGCTCCGGGACCATCACCTCGATGACGAAACAGCCCCCGGGGTCCAGGTGGGCCGCGACGTTGCGGAAGCAGGCCACCTGCGCCGCCTGCGTGGTCAGATTCATGATCGTGTTGAAGAGCAGGTACGCGACGGAGAACGTCCCGTCCACCCGCGTCGTCGCGAAGTCGCCGATCGTCACGCCCATCGCGTCGCCGCCCGGCTTGGCGCGCAGCCGGGCGACCATCGCCCGCGACAGGTCGATGCCGTGGACCGGGACCCCGCGGCGCGCCAGCGGCAACGCGACACGTCCCGTCCCGACGCCCAGCTCGAGCGCCCGGCCCCGGCCGGCCAGCTCCGCCAGCACGCCGACCGTCGCGTCCACGACGCCCGGCTCGAACATCTCCGCCGACGACTCGTCGTACCTCGCCGCGACCCGTTCCCCGAAGTAGCCGTCCTCGTCATCCATGCCCCGGACGGTACGGCGGAAGACCGTCGCGAGGCACGCGAATTATCCGGCCGTCAGGAGAGGTGCTCCAGCAGCAGGGGGATGATCTGGTCCGCGTTGGCCTCGGGGAGCCAGTGGGTGGCGCCTTCCAGGGCGACGAAGCGGTACGGGGCGCGGACGTACTCCGCGGTGAGTTCCGCGGCCTCGCGGCCCAGGGCACGGTCGGCGGTGCCCCAGACGAAGAGGGTGGGCACGGCGACCTCGCCGACCGGGAGGTACAGGTTCTCGCCGAGCGCGCGGTACCAGTTGAGCCCCCCGGTCAACGGCCCGGGCTCGGACAGCCGGCGGACGTTGGACTCGGCCAGGTCGGCCGGCAGGATGTCGCGGTACAGGTTGCGCAGCGCGGCCGCGTCGTCCGCGAGCAGCGACTGTTCGGCCACGTGGCCGGGCGCCCGGAAGTGCTGGACGTACTCCGAACGCTTCCGCTGGTCGCCCTCCCCGGTCATCGCCCGGTGGAGGGCCTGCGGGTGCGGGGTGGAGAGCACGGTGAGGGTGCGCAGCCGGGCCGGATGGGCGGCGGCCAGGGCCCAGGCCACCAGGCCGCCCCAGTCGTGCGCGACCAGGTGGAAGCGCTCGGCGCCGAGCGCGTCGGCGAAGCCGAGCGCGTCCGCGACCAGGTGGTCCACCGCGTAGTCCGCGACGGCCTCCGGCCGGGCGCCCGGGGAGTAGCCGCGCTGGTCCACCGCGACGGCCCGGTAGCCGGCCGCGCCGAGGGCGGCGAGTTCCGCCCGCCAGCAGTCGGCGAACTCGGGGAAGCCGTGCAGCAGGAGCACGAGCTCACCGGTGGCCGGTCCGGCGGCGAGTGCGTCGAAGGTGTGTGGTCCGACGGTCAGTTGGCTGGCGGTCAGTTCGGTCATGAGGCAACTCCGTTCTTTCTCATGCGAGTTGATAGTCCACGGGGAGGTGTGTCGTGGATGACCGCGCACGGCGCGGCGGAGCGGGGGCCGGCGTTGCGGGCCGCCACGACACCGAGCAGGAACCTCGTCACGATGACCGGGCCATGACGATCCGTGACGACCTGCTGGTGTGCCATGGTCACATCCTCACCGATGCGTGGCGCGTCGTGCACCGAAGTCCGGCGCGCTGTGTCCTACCTCTCAGGAGGTCGGTCCCCGTGCTGAACAGTGCGCGAGAGGGACCGGGGCCCGGAGAGGGATCACGGACGGTGTCCTCGTGGGCCACGCCGCCCGCCCCGGGGGGGGGGGGGGGGGGCGGGGGGGGGGGGTGGGGGGGGGGGGACGTCCCCGGCATCGGGACCAAAGGAGGGGGGGGGGGGGGGGGTGGGGGCCACCCAGCCGCCTTGTCGTTCTCCTTCCCA